>JAVBSB010000129.1:0-8772 GCA_031547365.1 Oscillospiraceae bacterium
AAAAATATTTCTAACTGCTGCGGCGGAAGAGCGCGCGCACCGCCGCTGGCTGGAGCAAAAAGGTAAGGGTGTTGATGAAGCATATGAGGATGTACTGGCGGCTGTAATTGCGCGCGACGAACAGGATATGAATCGTGAACACGCG
Organism: Oscillospiraceae bacterium; assembly: GCA_031547365.1. Lineage (GTDB taxonomy): Bacteria > Bacillota > Clostridia > Oscillospirales > Acutalibacteraceae > WRMQ01. Next base: position 146 of record JAVBSB010000129.1, read on the forward strand.
CCGCTGAAGCCCGCGCAGGACAGCATCCTGCTGGACAGCACGGGCATGACGCTGGAACAAAGTGTGCAGGCGCTGCTGCGTATTATAGAGGCGAAAAGGAGCTGAAATAAGCATGTTTAAGTTTTCATACGAGCGGTTTAAGCCATATAAATTTTATGGCGTTGGAAAAGTTTTGATCAATGTCGTGGGGCGCGTTGTTTTCCGCATCCGCATTGTCGGCCGTGAAAATCTGCCGAAAAGCGCAGCGGGTGTTATTTTGGTTTCAAACCATATCCATTCCATTGATCCGGCATTCCTGATCGCCGGTACAGGGCTAAAATGGCGGTTTATTGCTAAAAAGGAATTGTTTGAGAACCCAATCACAGCCATGCTATACGGACATGGCAACGCGATTCCGGTTGACCGCGGAGCGGTTGACCGGAAGGCAATGGACTTTGCGGTTGAAGCGATGAAGAAAAAAGAATACGGCTACGGTATGGCAATTTTCCCCGAAGGACAGCGCTCGCGCGATGGCATTCCGCACGAGGCAAAGTCGGGGATAGCCATGTTCGCGCGCCAGACCAAAGCGGATATTTTACCCTGCTCCCTCTATCACGATGGCAGTCTGAAATTCCGTACGAAGTATATCGTTCGCATCGGAAAAATAATTCCATTTGAGGAGCTGGGTCTTGGCGATACCCCGAATAAGCGTCAAAATCAACTGGTGGGCGAGCGTATTATGGCGGAAATCACTGCGCTATGGAAGCAGGGCTCGAATTAAGGAGGCAGGATTGCTTTGCCGATCATATTAGCAAAATCAGCGGGCTTTTGCTTTGGCGTTAAGCGCGCGATAGACCTCACGAACGCCTTGCTGCGGCAGGGGGCTGCCGTGACGCTGCTGGGGGAATTGATTCACAATAAGCAGGTGACGCAGGAATTACGCGCGCAGGGAGCGAGGATAGCGCAGTCCCCCGCACAGTGCCGCCCGGGGGATACACTTGTGATACGGGCGCACGGCGTACCTAAAGAGACCATGGCAGAAATTGAAGCAAGCGGTATTTCAACCTGCGACGCGACCTGTCCGTTCGTGAAACGAATTCACTCGATTGTGGAGGAGCATTCAGCGCAGGATGTACCCGTGATTGTTGCGGGTGACCCAAATCACCCTGAAGTAATCGGAATTTGCAGCTATGCGAAGGGTGAGGTCCGGGTCGTACAAAGTGCGGACGAGCTGAACGAATTTTTGCGCCCGAATGTAATTTGGCGTGAAAAATCGCTCGTTGCGGTGGCGCAGACGACGTTTTTAGCAGAAGAATGGAAAACATGTATAAAAAATATGAAAAGCCTCTGTACAAACGCGAAAATATTTGATACAATATGTTACGCGACTCAATCTCGTCAAGATGAAGTCAGGTCATTAGCTGGTTCATGCGATGCAATGGTGATCATCGGAGACCGACTGAGTTCCAACACGAGCAAGCTGCTGGCAGTGTGCGGGGAATTGTGTCCTTCCTTTCTGGTTGAAGGGTGCGAAGATTTACTGAAATGGAAAAAGGAACTGTCCCAATATCATACCATCGGCTGCACGGCGGGCGCGTCGACACCGGCGCGCATAATAAAGGAGGTACTGTCAACCATGTCTGAATTAACAAATGAATCCCTGAGCCCCGAAACCGAAGCCATTTTGGAGCAAGCCGCTACGGATGAAATTCCGGCGCAGGCACCGCTGATCATCGAAGAAGCAGCTCCGGCAATCGAAACGGAAGCGCCCGTTGCCGAAGAAGCGGCGTCGGCTGCGGAAGAAGCTATGCCCGAAGCGGAGCCTGCGGATGAATTCACCGCGGCGCTGGAAGAATCGCTCAAGAGCATGAACACAGATCAAAAAGTAAAGGGGATCGTTACGGGGATCAATGCGTCCGAAATCCAGGTTGATATCGGCCGCAAGCAGACCGGCTATGTTGCCGTTTCAGAATATAGCAACGACCCGAACGCTGACCCCACAAAAGAGCTTAAGCTGGGCGACGAAATGGACTTGATTATCCTCAAGACCAACGACGCCGAAGGTACTGTGCAGCTCTCTAAAAAGAAGTTTGATGCCGGTCAGGCTTGGACTAATATTATTAAGGCAGAAGAAGAGGACATCATCCTCGAAGGCAAGGTCATTGATGTCATTAAGGGCGGCATATTGGTGTTTACCAACGGCGTGCGCGTATTCATCCCTGCCTCGCTCACCGGTCAGCCGCGCAACGAACCGCTCGACGGCATGAAAGGCGAAACCGTACGGTTCCGCGTTATTGAGGTCAATAAGCCCCGCCGCCGCGCAGTCGGTTCCATTCGTGCCGTGGCACAGGAGGAGCGCAAGGCTGCGGAACGCGGTTTTTGGGAGACGGCAGAAGTGGGACAGGTGTTCCAGGGTAAGGTTAAGTCGCTGGTCAGCTACGGCGCATTTGTGGACATCGGCGGGCTGGACGGTATGGTACATATTTCCGAGCTTTCGTGGAACCGTGTCAAAGATCCCTCCGAGGTGCTGAAGGTTGGCGACAGCGCGGAGGTCTATATTAAAGCGCTCGATCCCGAAAAGCGCAAGATATCCCTCGGCTACCGCAAAGCGGAAGACAATCCCTGGGAGCAGTTGCGCGTGCAGTACCCGGTCGGCTCCGTTGCGGAAGCCACTGTGGTCAGCTTTACCAGCTTCGGCGCTTTTGCTCGCTTGCTGCCCGGCGTGGACGGTTTGATTCATATTTCGCAGATCGCCAACCGCCGCGTTGAAAAACCGCAGGACGAGCTGAGCATCAACCAGACCGTCAACGTGAAAATTGTCGGCATCGACTTTGATAAAAAGCGCGTGAGCCTTTCCATTCGCGCTCTGCTGGAAGATGAGCCGGACGAAGAGGCGCCCGTCGCCGAAGACGAAGAAGACGCAATCGTCGCGAGCTCTGTCAGCGAAGAATAACTGAACAGCAAAGCAAAGCCGCTCGCTATAAACGAGCGGTTTTTTTGTATGTTTCCCAAAACCATCCTTTTCACGTCAACTATATTCCCCGGTACATCAGCCCCTGCACAACGTGCTCCATATAGTCCTCACGACCGGTGCGCGCCAGCAGTACGCCGCGCTGCAGCGCATGGCTTTCCAGCTGATGCAGGTCGGCGCGGTTTTCAAGCACCGCGCGCCCTATGCCCTGGTAGAATCCGCTGTAGCGCTCGCGCCGCAGCTGCTCCACGCGGCCGTCGAGCAGAACGCGCTGCGCCATCATCAGCCCGTAGGCATAGGCATCCATATGCAGAATGCAGTGGATGATATAGTCCTCCGCCGTGGCGCATATACGGTGCGGCACTTCAAGAATTATACCGCTGTTGTGCAGTCCGCCGCAGCGCAGAATCTCAAGCATCATAGGCACAGCTTTGACAAACAGGGTTTCATAGGCTGTGGGGAGGTTGCTCGAGAGCGGAATTGCGCCGAGGCGGTCTGTCTGTATTAAAGTGCGCAGGTCAGAGCTGGGCGCCGCGCTTGGTAAGTCGATGCGGTAGGCGCTGTCCAGCCCGCACTGCTGTAAAAATGCATATGCCTGCGGCGCGCAGGGCCAATAAGCCTCGCGCACGCCGGAGGAACCGGGGCGTATATTGAGCGAACCGTTGTAGCCGAGCTCTGCGGCATAACCCGCCAGCATAGTCAGCAGACGCGCCATGTTCTCTAACTCAAGCGAATCGTTTACGCTGGGATAGAATCCGTCGCGGCACTCCTGCTCGCCCGAAAAGCAATATTGCACAGCCCCGAGCCGCCAAGCCAGCTCCAGGGCCTTTTTTGTCTGTGCCGCCGCATAGGCGTAAATGTCCGCGGAATAGGAGGTTGCCGCGCCGTAGCAGTAGCGCGGGTGACTGTTTAAATCCGCTGAGACCTGCAGCGGTTTGAAGCCGTAGGCTTCCTGCAAGCAAAACAGCGCCTCTGTCGCCTCGTCCATACGCGCATTGCTTTCGCGCAGGGTTGCGGCTTCGCCCGCAAGGGCTCGGTCTTTAACCGTATAAAATTGCAGCCCAAGCTTGTGGATTAACTCCATCGACGCCAGTAAATAGTCCTGACCTTCCCAGCCAAAACGAGCTGCGGCACCTATGGGTAAGGCAAAGCTGAGCTGCTCCCGCAGCGGCTTCCCCGCGATAATTCGTTCCGGATCATAAAAGCGAAACGAAAACGGATGGCTGGCGTAGCTCCCCTCAAACTGCACCGCCGGGATGCCCGGAAAGTACTCTTTCACTTTCAACATCTCCCCTGATTTTCAGTTAGTGGGGTAGTATAACATATAATATTATAAAAAGATAGTCTAAAAACGAAAAAGGTAAAAAAAGGTTTGTTTTTAACCACGCAATTCCACGCAACATGCGCGCCGCTTAGAACATACTAATTTTACGAATGCAGAAAGCAGGTGCGCAGATTTTGATCAAGCGATCCATGAGCTTATTTATGGCGGTTACTGTGGTGGGATTCGGCACTTTTTTTCACAATTTAAGACAGGTGTTTCAACCAAAAGAAGAAAGCACAACGCGCCCTCCAACGACACAGGAGCAGTATCTACGCCCCAACGGCGTACACGCCGCGCCAGACGGTCGCGGAAAGCAGGTTGCGCTCACTTTTGACGACGGTCCCGGCGGAGACGTGACAAACCATATTTTGGATAGCCTGAAAAAAGCGAACGGACGCGCTACATTTTTCTGCTTGGGGGAACGTGCGCAGGAATATCAGAGCATCCTCAAACGCATCGTGGCGCAGGGCTGCGAAATTGCCAGCCACTCGTATTCACATGAGCGCCTGACGCGTCTAAGCAATAAAGAGCTCCGCATCGACTTGGATAAAACCATACAGGCTCTCGAAGAATATTCGGGCGTTGCGCCGAAGCTGCTGCGGCCGCCTTTCGGCTCCGTGTCCGACCGCATGAACAGCCACGCGGAAATGCCGATTATATTGTGGAGCATAGACTCGGAGGACTGGCGCTATTGCGAACAGCTTTGCAAAAACCGATCCGATGAAAAGCGGCAGGAAGACTTTTTAAATGTCGTCAACAGCGTACTTGACTATGTGCAGGACGGCGACATTGTGCTGATGCATGATTTATATAACTTTACGCAGGACGTAGCAGATACGGTGATAGCGGAGCTGCGCCACAAAGGCTGGCAGCTGGTGACGGTGAGTGAGCTGTTTGCCGTAAAAGGCATCGAACCGGAAGCAGGCGAAATCTATCACTGCGCACGATAACAAAAAAGGGGCAGCTGTTGTATACAGCTGCCCTATACTTTATATCACTGATCTAAATTAAAACGTAAAAATTATATCCTGCGTCAGCGGGATTTTTGCATCCAGCGCGCCGAAGACCGGTACTTTTGCGACCATGTCAGCCATAGCGGGGGACAGGACCGTAATTTTACTCAATTTACCGGTGTCTTTGTTTAAGGTAATCTCAATGATTGCGCCGCTATAGTTGACGCCGAACTGAGAAATATCCACACCCATGTCTCCCGCTCCGTCCGCAATTTCGGACTTGGTGAACACATGCGTTACTTTTCCGTGCGTAGTGGAGCTTTGGCTCGTAGGCAGGGTAGGCACATTTTCGCTTACCAGTTGAATGCTGATTTTGTAGTTGCTGCCGCTTTCGGTGAGAGAAGCATTTTTGACCCATGCGCTTTGCAGGTCGGCTTTGGGCATAACCTCTGCGTGGCTGGCGCCCTTCGCGGTAGTGGTTGATTTGTAGTTGCCCCAGGCACCCTTGGCCATCTTGATGATGGGGGGGGCGACGGAGTTGATCCAGCCCTTAGACGAGCTGACTTTTTTATCGTCAATCTGCATGCGCTCCTGGAAGGTATAGCCGGGTTTGTCAGCGCGCAGCTTCTGCATTGCAGTGTTAACATAAGCGATGATTTCAGCCTTAGTTGCGGGCTTTTTATCAGCCGGCGCGGCGGTCGTTGTTGCTTGTGTGTCGCTCGCCTTTGTGGTGGTCGTGGCAGCGGAAGTAGCTATGATTGCGCCGGCGGTCGTGCTGGCTTCCGTCTCGCTTACCGGTGCCTCTGTCGAAGTTTCTTCAATGGCAGATGTTTCCTCAATGGTTGTGCTTTCTGCAAATACGTCTTCGGTCGCTTCTGTTATGGGTTCAGTGGTGGTTTCGGCTTTATTGTTGCCGCACGCCCCGAATGCGAACAGCAAAGCCGCCGCCATAGTGAGAGCCAGAATTTGCTTAATCAGTTTACTCAAGTGAACATCTCCTTTTCCTGTTTTATAAATAGTCTAATCATCATTATAAGCAGAAAATTGTAATTCGTCAAGATGATTTTTTTGAGAATTTAAGTATGGGGAAAATTTACGCGGAACCGTCGGCGCTTTATATCATATAATAAAATAAGCGGAACTAAAAACCTGCAAGGAGCATCAACCATATGGACAAATCAGATAACATAATGTACCCCGGGGGAACCCCCTTAAGCGCCGTAGCGGCTGAAGATCAACCACAGGGCTGCTGCGCGCCTCTGCATGATTCCTATGTACCGCCTGCGGAGGTTATTCTGTCTGAACCTGCGCCTCCCTCCGCCCCGGCATATATGCTTGCGCATGCCTTTGAGGAGAACAAGGTGACCCTGCTGTGGGGGCAGGCACAAGGCGCGGACGGTTATTTAATCCTGCGGGGAGAGAGTCAGAGCAACCTGAAGCCTGTTGCCGCGGTCGAGGATCCTTCTTACATAGACACACAGCCGCAGGCGGGCAAAACATATTACTATGCCGTGCGTGCATATAACGAGCAGGGACAGAGCGCCGCGACTGCGGTTGCGGCTGTTATAATTCCTGCGGTGCAAAAAGAAACCGCAACGCAGAGCGAAGAAGCTGCGCCTTTTACAGGGAAGCGCCTGCGCTTGCAAAAAAAGCTTGTTAAAAAGCAGGCTGAAGCAGAAGATACTCCAGCGGAGAGCCACTTGATTCCGCCCGCCCCGATGGATTTATGCACAAAGATACGCGGCACGCACCTAGTAGAGTTGACTTGGCACGGTAAGCAAAGAGAGGGCATGGAATATAGACTTTATCGCAGCGCCACGCCCTGGTGCTGTTACGGCTTGATTGCCGAGACAAAGCAATGCACTTACCTGGATACTGTGCCCGAGGCAGGCACGAAATATTACTACTTTGTGCAGGCTGTGTGGGAGGGTCGCTCCAGTCAGGCCAGCGCCATGGCAGAGGCGTTGACCTATCCGCCACTGCCGCCGCCCGAACCGCCAGAGCACCTGCGCGTTTCCGCCGTGAACCTCGACGCAATTGAGCTGCGCTGGAGCCATGCGCGCGGCGCCGCAGCCTATGTTGTCTATGCGCGTATGGAGGGCGAGGAGTTCCAGATCATCGGTCATACCCTCAATGGGGGCTATTTACACGAAAATTTACCTGCGGATATCAACATAGACTATCGTATTCTGTCCTATCACGATACGGGCGTCAGCGAACCGAGCGCCATCTGCTCCGCCCGAACAGGCGCGCAGCGTACCCCGTCCCGCCCTGCGGCAGCAGCTCGCCCCGCGCCGCCGCTGCAGAACAACAGACGTTTTCCCACGTTTTCGTTGCAATCGCTGCAGATGGGCAATCGACAACAGTAAAGTTAATTGAAAAACATGCAGCTACGCCGCCGATATTAAAACCGGCGGCGTTATTTTTCACCCGAAGGGGATTGTATTCAAGTATAGTATTTTGCGCAGACATTGTATCCGCAGGGATTGGGGCGGCATCCGCGGCCGCAATTGTTGTTCGTTACAGGGTAGTAGAAGTATTCGCAGACCGGGATCATGGCGCAGTCATCGTAATAAGGGTATGGCGGGTATGGAGAGCGGTCACATGAAGGCGGGGGCGGAAATGGTGGGCGTTCGCACTGCGGCGGTAGCGGCGGGAAAGGCGGTCTTTCGCAAGGAGCGGGTGGGCAGGGCGGCGCAGGCGGATATGGCGGCCTTTCGCAAGGAGCGGGTGGGCAGGGCGGCGCAGGCGGATATGGCGGTCTTTCGCAGTGAGAGGGCGGACAGGGCGGCGCAGGCGGGGTTGGAGTCGGAGGGAACGGCTTTGGTGGGTAGGGGTAATGCGGCGGCTCCGGTGGGTAGTTTGGATAGGGCGGACATGGAGGATAGGGCGGATAGGGCGGATATGGAGGGCATGGAGGCTTTGGCGGCTCGGGAGCGGGTGGACAGGGCTTTGGAGGCGGAGCAGGGGGGTATGGATCTGGCTTCGGAGGATCGGGACGATCCCACCAGCAGTCTCCGCCGCAGGGCGGACACGACGGCTTGCAATAGCAGCAGCAGTCTCTATTTCGGGGTTCACAGCAGCAATTTTTACCTTTGTTAAAGCCCGGTTCATTGCTCCAGGAACATCCATTTGGCGTTGGCATGGAACAGGATCCTTTCATTGATTGCGCAAAAGACACAATTGCGCAAGCGCAGTTGTTGTCCTGTTCCATTGTATTCAAATTCGGACGGATGGTGAAGCTTTTGTTACTCCGAATTACGCCTCGGACCTTGAAACGCCCGGGAGCGTTTACGAAAAGGCAAAAAAGAGTAAAGAAAGGTATTGACAAGGGTGAGGTGGTGTGTTAATATATTCGAGCGCCTGTTGAGGGGGCTGGCAAGCTCTGACAGAAACGGCG
>JAVBSB010000062.1:0-22187 GCA_031547365.1 Oscillospiraceae bacterium
GGCAAGGGAACAGGCGCGCTGCGCGCCGCTGTACAAAAGTATTTGCGCGCTTCTAAATTTGTTAAAACCTTTCGCCTGGGGGTCTATGGCGAGGGCGAAACAGGCGTTACGATTGTCGAACTGAAATGATTTCGTTATAAAAGCGAAGGCAGCGTACGGATGAATTCCGCACGCTGCCTTCTCTATATAAAAAGATTGGAAGGAAGTGTTTTACCAGATGGACTCAAAGTCGTCATAATACCAGGGCTGGGTGGTTTCTTCTTCTGTGCTGGAATTTCCCTTGTCTTCAACGAGCTTCGCGTTCACCTCAAAGGTAGTAATGCTGTAATTTTCGCCGACGCGCGCGATGGTAAGCTTTAGGGTGTCGCCGACCTTGCCCTTTTCGATCAACGAAAGCAGCACATCCGCTTTATTGAGGGGCTTGCCGTTCACATGCGTGATGATGTCGTTGATACGCACGTCGGTGCCGGAAATCGCGCTGTCTTCATCGATTTTCGCGATAATCAACGAGCCGGAAGGCAGGTCTTTAATGTGGATTACATAGTAGCCCTTTTGTGTCTGGCTGGCCGCGATATATTGAATGCCAAGCTTCGGTCTGTCGGGCACATAACCCTTCGAGATTAGGTTGTTGACTACATTCTGCACAACCTTTGAGGGAATGGCAAAGCCCATATTCTCATATTCGTTGTCCACAATTTTTTGGGAATTAACGCCGATTACCTGCCCGTAGGAATTGACGAGTGCGCCGCCGGAGTTGCCGGGGCTGATTGGTGCCGTATGCTGAATGGTCTGCATTTTGTATGTGCTTTGTATAGGTCTGTCGATGGCGGAAACCATGCCGGGCGTAAAGGAGCCTTTAAATTCTACGCCGCCGGGATTGCCGATGGCATACACGGGCGCCCCTACCTTAAGCTGGTCAGAGTCTCCGAATTCGGCGGCGGTCAGCCCCGTTTTCTTAATCCGCAGCAGACCAATATCAGTGCGGTTATCATAACCGATGACGGTGGCTTCAAATGTTGTGCCGTCTTCAAGCTCTACGCTGATACGTTCATCGCCGTTGATCACATGGGCGCAGGTGAGGATATAGGTATACGTTTTTGTGCTGTCCTCGTGCAGGATAATGCCACTGCCCTCGCCAACAACGTTTTCTGCGCTGCGGCCGCTGTAAAGCTGCACGGCTACATTTGTGTTTCTAACTTTTTCATAGACCTGCTCGGAGGTCAGCGCGCCGTCTGTGGATAATATGCCGCCGGAAGGTGTTTCTGCAATTTCGAGCTTGCTGTCGTCTTTGTCCGCTTTATTTTGCGAAGAAGAGGTCTTCGGGCTGCCGGCTTCAGCGGGGTTGTTTACGCCGCGGTAGATGCCTACGCCTATTATCGCGCCTGCAAGCACAATTATCACAGCCAGCACGGCAAATACGGCGCGCCCGCGCTTTTTCTTGGGCGGCTGCGGCACAGCCTGCTGCGGCGGGGGATAGTAAGTCGGCGCGGCATAGGGCGGGGCATTATATTGATAAGGATATTGCGGCTGCGGCGGCTGGGGCGGTTCCGGGATTGGAGCGACCGGCTCCGGCTCGGGTTCAGGCTGCGGCGGGTTGGGGTCTTGCGGAGACCAGTTGTACTCATATGGTCCGTAAATGGGATCGTTGTTATTCTCATCCATAAAATAACTCCTCCTGCTGTTCTATGCGTTTAGTATACCACGCGTTTGTGTTGTGTACATGAAAGAAAAATGAAAAATTGGGAAGAATTATAAAATTGTTCATGAACTGGGAAAAAAATATTGCTGGAATGTTGGAAATAGGGTTGCATTTTTTCCTTGCCAGTGGTATAATCAAGTTTGTCCAAGGCTCAATAAAATACTAAATAAGGAGGATATTTGCATGAGGACAAAGAAGATTCTGAGCATTCTGCTGGCTGTGATTTTAGCGGCAGGTGTTTTCGGGATGACAGGCGTAGTTGCTGCCGACGAAGTAGTCACGCAAGCGGCGATTAAGGGCTGGAACGGCAATGTAACAATTTATGAAGACTACACCGCAACCACAATGACGGAAGGTCTGATCGCGTGGGATTCCTTCCTCGCAACAGACGACGGCACACAAAAGAGCTTTTATGATCTTTATAAGATCGGACAGGCAAAAGCCACATGGACGGTTGAACGCAGCATAAAAGGCGACTTTACGGACACGGCTCCTGTAATCGTCAAAAAGAGCTGGTCGGAAGCCTCCGTTACTTCGGGCGTCTATGCTGACGTTACCACAAGCCGCTGTGTGCTGTATATCAAGCAGCCGACAACGCCGATTTACGGCACAATCAGAGCGACGCTGAAAGTAGAAGTTACCGGCGGAACCCCGATTGAAAGCATCAGCGCTCCCTGCACGGTTACTTTTAAAGATCCTACCGGCATCACAGACCTAGTCAAGGAAGCGGAAGAGGAGCTCGCCAAGACTGACCGCTACACAAAGCTTTATTTAGATAACCTCAAAGCGGTCACTAACGCGGCGAAAGCCACCCTCCAGACCATTCCGAGCCAGGATGCCATCGACAGCACGATTGCTGCATTGAAAAATGCAATTGCAGGCGTAAAAGTGGATCCCGCAGACGAAACAAAGACAGTCTCCATCGGCGACATTTACAAGCTCACCGGATGGGAATGGCTTGACTCCAAGTTTGGTCAGTCCTTCTTAAGCAAGCTTTGGGGCATCATTGATTTCTTTACCGACATGTTCAGCTTCTTCACGAAGGCAGCTGACGCCATGGGACCAATTATTGACTTCTTCGGAAAAATCGGTTCCGCGTTGGGCTTTGTCCTGCCTCTGTTCACCACTCTGTTCGGACTTTTTGGTCTCTAAGCTAAATAGCTGCGCAAGGCAATAAAAACAGCCGCTTGCTTTTTTAAAGCAGGCGGCATTTTTTATTTGATTTTGCTTTTCTTAATTTGCCCAGCCGCGCAGCTTGACTGCTTCGCTCACGCGCAGAATGGCGATCATATAGGCTGCGTCGCGCAGCGAAACGTTCTTCTCCTTAGACAGAGCATAGACCGCCGCAAAGGCGTGGGACATTGCTTCGTCCAGCTTTTTCAGCACATCCTCGCGTGTCCAGAAATAGTTCATGTTGCATTGCACCTGCTCGAAGTAACTGCAAGTCACGCCGCCTGCGTTGCAAAGAAAGTCGGGAATCAGCTGTATGCCTGCTTCGTTGATCAGCGCGTCGCAGTCGGGAGTCACGGGACCGTTCGCCCCTTCGCAGATAAAGCGCACCCGCTTGGAGATATTCGGAAAAACAGCGGGGGTAATTTGGTTTTCTGTCGCGGCGGGAATGAGGACATCCACGTCCTCTGCCAGCCACGCTTCGCCCGGAAGCAGCTCGTAGCCCAGTGCCGCAGCCTTATCCTTGTCGATGCTGCCGAATTTGTCCTTGATTGCCACCAGTTCGTCGATGTTGCAGCCGTCTTCCTTGCGGAATGTGCATGCTTTGTTTTCAGCATAACTCCAGCAGGAGATGCAAACGACTTTGCCGCCCAGCTCGGTATAGAGCTTCGCTGCATATTCCGCAACATTGCCAAAGCCCTGCACGCTGGCGGTTGTTGTTTTGATATCCACGCCCTCCGCAGTCAACAAATCGCGCAGTGTATATATAACGCCATAACCCGTCGCTTCCGTGCGGCCGAGCGAACCGCCCATGCCGACCGGCTTGCCTGTAATTACGCCGGGGTACCGCCCACCTGTCAGTGCCTCATATTCGTCCATCATCCACAGCATGTGCTGTCCGTTGGTCATTACGTCTGGGGCGGGGACATCGAGGTTTGGTCCGATTTGCGAATAGAGCTGACGGATGTAGCCGCGGCAAAGCCGCTCCTGCTCACCCATGGAAAGATTGTGCGGATCGCAGATAATTCCGCCCTTTCCGCCGCCAAGCGGGATATCAACCACGGCGGTTTTCCATGTCATCCACATGGACAGCGCGCGCACGGTATCAACTGTTTCATTCGGATGAAAGCGTATGCCGCCCTTTGCGGGACCGCGGGCGTCGCTGTGCTTGATGCGAAACGCCTGAAACACCCTGGTGGTGCCGTTGTCCATTTTCACGGGAACCGTAAAGTGGAGCTCTTTCATCGGCTGACGCAACAGGTCGCGCACGCCGCCCTCCAGACCGAGCATGTCGGCTGCTTTGTCGAATTGCGCCTGCGCATTTTCGTACGGATTGTATGCCATTTTCACCACTGCCTTCCAAAATTATAGATTTCTAATAGATAGTCTAACATACTTTATTCATGTTTGCAAGAGCGCGAATCAAAAAATTCATTATTTCTTCTAATTTAACATATTCAAGCGAAAAACAAACAAAAAATGCAACATAGTGCATGTCCCGAACCAAAAACCGCTTAAAAATGTATGCGGCAAAAAAACTTCAAAAACTTTGAAAAAAAACTTGCAATTCCCGGAAGCTTATGGTATAATACCGAAGCGTGTGTATGAGTCGAAAGGCGCGTCCATGCCGAGCAAGCGCTAAGCAGCGCTGCTCGCCTGCGATGATGCGGGAGGTGGCCAGGCAAAAGCCCAACCGCTTTTGGCCTGGGAAATTTCCGCGGAGCATGTCCGATTTATAAACCGGGCGGTTGATTTTGGCGGCTTATGTTACTGCATAAAAAGCAGTATTGTGTTTCGCCGGCCCCGGGGAATCCCGGTTTTCTTTCCGGAAAGCCGCGAGACGCCCGGGAGCGTTGAGAAAAAATCACGCAAGCCCAACAAAAAGCGAGCATTTTGCTCAACGAAGAAAGGCGTGAAGAAAACATGGCAAAAGGCAACATTCGTATCCGTCTAAAGGGCTATGATCACTCTCTGGTCGACAAAGCGGCCGAGCGCATCGTTGAAACCGCAAAGGCTTCCGGCGCGCAGGTTTCGGGACCGGTTCCGCTGCCGACAGAAAAAGAGATCATCACCATCCTGCGCGCGGTGCACAAATACAAGGACAGCCGCGAACAGTTTGAGCAGCGTACACACAAGCGTTTGATTGACATTCTGCGCCCCACAAGCAAAACAGTCGAAGCCCTTTCCGGTCTTGAGCTGCCCGCAGGCGTAGAAATCGAAATCAAACTGTAATCAGACAGCAGACGAGCAGATTGCGGATCGCAGATGAGCAAATTCAGCGCACAGCGTTGCATAACATCGTCTGAAGTCCAAAGTCTGAAATCTAACAATCTAGTATAGGAGGAACCCACATGGAAAAGGCTCTCATCGGCAAAAAGCTTGGCATGACCCAGGTTTTTGATGAGAAGGGGAATGTCGTTCCAGTGACGGTTATCGAAGCTGGTCCCTGCCCTGTGGTCTTTATGAAGACCCAGGAAATTGACGGCTATGAAGCAGTGCAGCTGGGCTTTGGAGATATTCGCATAAAGCATATCACAAAACCCTTGGCAGGGCACTATAAAAAGCAGGGCGTTGCGCCCAAAAAGACGCTGCGTGAATTCAAACTCACAAAAGACGTAAACGTAGGAGACATCCTGAAAGCCGACCTGTTTGAAATCGGCGAAAAAGTGGATGTAGTCGGCACAAGCAAGGGCAAAGGCACCGCAGGCGTTATTAAGCGCTGGCATTTCAGTCGCTTGAAGGAAAGCCATGGTACCGGTCCTGTGGGCAGACACCAAGGCTCGCTGGGCGCTTGCTCCAGCCCCTCCCGCGTATATAAAGGCAAAAAGCTCGCCGGTCATATGGGTCACGAGCGCGTCACGATTCAAAACCTCACCATCGCCAAGGTAGATGCCGAGCATAACTTGCTTGCCGTTAAAGGCGCCGTGCCCGGACCCAAAGGCGGTATAGTGCTGATTACCAGCAGTATTAAAAGCTTAAAGGCGAAAGCTTAAAGCGAACAAGTTCGCAGCGAAGAACTTCGCTTGAGAAAGGAGCACAAAACCATATGCCTAACGTTAATGTTTACGATACGGCAGGCGAAATCGTAGGCGAAATCGCTTTGAATGACGCCGTATTTGGGATTGAACCCCATGTTTCCTCCATGCACCTGGTCGTCAGGCAGTATCAGGCTAACCAGCGCCGCGGCACACAGTCCACTCTTACACGCGGCGAGGTCAGCGGCGGCGGCAAGAAGCCCTGGCGTCAAAAGGGCTCCGGCCGCGCAAGGCAGGGCAGCACCCGCAGCCCGCAGTGGACCCACGGCGGCATCGCGTTTGGTCCCAAGCCGCGCGACTATGGCTTTTCAATTAATAAGAAGGTACGCCGCCTGGCAATGAAAAGCGCGCTTTCTTCAAAGGTACGCGACGAAGAGCTGAAGGTGCTCAGCGAGCTGCCGCTTGAGGAGATTAAAACCAAAGAGGTAGCCGCGGTTCTGGCTAAGCTCGAAACCGGCAAGACCCTGATTGTCACCCCCGAAGCTGACCGCACAATTTACCTCAGCGCCCGCAACATCCAGGGCGTAAAAGTAGCGCCGGTTAATAACCTTTCGGTCTATGACATACTCAACTGCGACACCCTGCTGCTGATGCAGGACGCAGTGACCAGGATTGAGGAGGTGTACGCATGAAATTTGCACAGGACATCATCCTTAAACCCATCATTACGGAATCCTCCATGATCGGCGCGGCGAATGAAGAGGGCGGGCGGAAATACACCTTTGCGGTTGCCTCCGGTGCCAATAAGCCCGAAATCGCCAAGGCAGTGGAAGAATTGTTTAAGGTGAAGGTAGCCAAGGTTAATACCCTCAATATGAAGGGCAAGCCCCGCCGTTACGGTCGCTTTGAAGGATACACCTCCGACTGGAAAAAAGCGGTTGTTACCCTTACGAAAGACAGTAAGAGCATTGAGTTCTTTGATGGCATGATGTAGTTCAAACTTTAGATGGCAGACCGCAGACAAGGCGTCTGATGTCTAAAATCTGCAATCCGATATCTGTATTCGCGGCGATGTAAGGGAGCTTGCCAGCCCCGCTAAGCCGCTGGAAGGAGAGAATTATGGCAATTCGCGTTTATAAACCCACGACCAACGCCCGCCGCAATATGTCCACAACGGACTATTCAGGGCTTTCAAAGGTCAAGCCGGAGCGCAGCCTGCTGGTTTCGCAGAAAAAGCACTCCGGACGCAACAACTACGGGCGCATCACAGTGCGCCACCGCGGAGGCGGCAACCGCCAAAAATATCGTATCATCGACTTCAAACGCCAAAAGTTTGATGTTCCTGCGGAAGTATTGACTCTCGAGTATGACCCCAACCGCTCGGCGCACATCGCCTTGATTCAATATGAAGACGGCATGAAGAGCTATATCCTTGCGCCCGCAGGTCTTAAAGTGGGTGACACCGTGATCGCAGGTCCCAATGCCGACATCAAGCCCGGTAATGCCCTGCCGCTCAGCGCCATCCCCACCGGTACGGTCATCCATAACGTAGAGCTGTATCCCGGTCGCGGCGGTCAAATGGTACGTTCGGCGGGTAACTCCGCACAGCTTATGGCCAAGGAGGGCAAGCTTGCCCTGCTGCGCCTGCCCTCGGGGGAGCTGCGCAACGTACAGGTCAGCTGTATGGCGACCATCGGCGCCGTAGGCAACGGCGACCACGAGAACGTTAAGATCGGCAAGGCGGGACGCACGCGCCACTTGGGCTTCCGCCCGACGGTACGCGGTTCGGTAATGAACCCCTGCGACCACCCGCACGGCGGCGGCGAAGGCAAGAGCCCCATCGGCCGGCCCGGACCCGTAACGCCCTGGGGCAAGCCCGCGTTGGGATATAAAACCCGCGCGAAGAAAAAAGCAAGCAATAAAATGATCGTCAAACGCCGCGGCGGCAAATAAGAGGAAAGGAGCACTGAACCAATGAGCAGAGGTCAAAAGTTAGTAGAACGCGGTCCGTTTGTGCAGGAAGTCCTGCTGAAACGCGTGCAGGCGATGAATGACAGCGGAACCAAACAGGTGCTCAAGACCTGGAGCCGCGCAAGCACGATTTATCCGGATTTTGTCGGGCACACATTTGCGGTGCACGACGGACGCAAGCACATTCCGGTGTATGTGACCGAGGATATGGTAGGGCATAAGCTGGGCGAATTCGCCCCCACCCGCACCTTCCGCGGCCACGCCGGAAGCAAGACTTCTAAGAAATAAAGGCCGAAAGGAGTGTACCCAATGGAAGCAAGCGCAAGAGATTCTGCAACCGCAAAAGTGACGTATATCCGCATCACGCCGCGTAAAGTGCAGATCGTATTGGATCTGATCCGCAACCAGCCGGTGGATAAGGCTTTGGCCATCCTCCGCTACACGCCTAAGGCCGCGTGCGAGCCCACGCTGAAGCTGTTAAAATCCGCGATCGCAAATGCGGAAAACAACTTTAACCTGGACAAGGAACGCCTTTATGTTTCCGAGGCCTTCGTAGGCGCGGGACCAACGCTTAAGCGTATGCGTCCCCGCGCAAAGGGCAGCGGAACACGCATCAATAAGAAAACATCACACATCACCCTGACCGTAAGGGAAGCGGAATAACGAAGGAGGAGGTTACACGATGGGACAAAAAATCAATCCGACCGGGTTGCGCATCGGGGTCATCAAGCCTTGGGAATCCCGCTGGTACGCGAAGGACGAAGTGTTTGGCGAAACGCTGGTAGAGGATCATAAGCTCCGCGCGTATTTGCTGAAAACGCTGGCACCCGCCGGCGTGCCGAAGGTGGAAATTGAACGCGACGCAAAGCGCGTCTACGTTAAAATCCACTGCGCAAAACCCGGTATGGTGATAGGTCGTCAGGGCGCCGAGATTGAAAAACTGCGCCAGACCTGCGAAAAGCAGCTGGGCGGCAAAAAAGTCAGCCTTGACATTATTGAGATCAAGCAGCCCGACTTAAATGCGCAACTGGTCGCCGAGAGTATTGCGCAGCAGCTTGAAAAACGCGTATCATACCGCCGCGCGCTTAAGCAGGCGATCGGTCGCACGATGAAGCTCGGCGCGCGCGGGATTAAAACCCAGGTATCCGGTCGTTTGGGCGGTGCCGAAATCGCCCGCAGCGAGCACTATCATGAGGGAACAATTCCGTTGCAGACCATTCGCGCCGACATCGACTACGGTTTTGCCGAGGCAAAAACCACCTATGGTCGTATTGGCGTAAAGGTTTGGCTTTACAGAGGCGAAGTGCTGCGCGCACAGCAAGGCGGAAGATCCCGCCGCGAAGACGACAGACCGCCGCGCAGGGACCGCAGAGATGACAGACCCCGCAGAGACGGTCCGCCCCGCCGTGACGGTGCAGCGCCCCGCCGCGACAATAGAGAAGGGGGGAACCGCTGATGCTGTTACCAAAACGCGTTAAACACCGCAAGCAGCAGCGCGGCCGCATGAAGGGCAAAGCCACCCGCGGTAACTTTGTTGCCTACGGCGACTATGGTCTGCAGGCGGTGGAACCCTGCTGGATTACCGCGAACCAGATTGAGGCAGCCCGTATCGCGCTCACCCGCCATATTAAGCGCGGCGGTAAAGTGTGGATCAAAATTTTTCCCGATAAACCTGTTACAGCAAAACCTGCCGAAACCCGCATGGGTTCCGGTAAAGGCGCGCCGGATTATTGGGTAGCCGTGGTAAAGCCCGGTCGAGTTCTGTTTGAAGTAGCCGGAGTGGACAAAGAATTGGCAGCTGAGGCCATGCGCCTTGCCGCCACAAAGCTCCCGGTGAAATGCAAGGTCATTTCAAAGGAATGTAATTCCATGGAAACGGGTGGTGATTCATAATGAAAGCGAGTGAAATCAGAGAACTTTCCCCGCAGGAGCTCGATGCTAAGCTGCTTGCGCTGAAGGATGAGCTGTTCAAGCTGCGCTTCCAACAGGCAATCAACCAGCTCGACAACCCAATGCGCATCAGCGCCGTGAAGAAGGACATCGCCCGCATTAAAACAGTGCAGCGCGAAGCCGAGCTCGCGGCCGCCAACTCGTAAGGAAAGGGAGGTTAAGAAGAAATTTATGAGCAATTTGAATCAAGATTCAAATGTGAGAAACCTCAGAAAGACCAGGGTTGGCGTAGTGACCAGCGATAAGATGGAGAAAACCGTGGTTGTCTCGATTAAAGACAAGGTTCCCCATCCGCTGTATAAGAAGATCATCAACCGCACGTTGAAGGTCAAAGCCCATGATGAAGACAACGCCTGCGGCATCGGCGACCGCGTGATGCTGATGGAAACGCGCCCTCTTTCAAAAGACAAGCGCTGGCGTGTTGTGCGCATCATTGAGAAAGCCAAGTAAGAAGGAGGTTACACCGTGGTACAGCAACAGTCTTACCTCAAGGTGGCCGATAACACGGGAGCAAAGGAAATCATGTGCATCCGCGTGTTGGGCGGCACCGGCCGGAGGTATGCCAATATCGGCGACGTGATCGTGGCCTCCGTTAAAAAAGCGACGCCCGGCGGCGTAGTGAAAAAAGGCGACGTAATCAAAGCCGTTGTGGTTCGCACGGCAAGCGGCCTGCGCCGCGCCGACGGCAGCACAATTCGTTTCGACGACAATGCAGCCGTGATAATCAAAGACGATAAGAGCCCGAGGGGCACCCGTATTTTTGGGCCTGTGGCCAGGGAGCTGCGTGAAAAAGAATACACGAAGATCCTTAGCCTTGCGCCCGAAGTGCTTTGAACGGGGAGGGACAACAGATGAGTGAATTAAAGAAGGTCCACGTTCGCACAGGCGATACTGTGGTCGTACTCAGTGGTAAATACCACGACATAAGAGGCGAGGTGCTTGAGGTCAGCCCTAAAGAGGGCAAAGTGATCGTCAAGGGCGTGAACATTGTCACCAAGCATGTTAAGCCCCGCAAGCAGGGCGAACAGGGCGGTCTGATCAAAGCGGAAAGCGCTTTGTATTCCAGCAAGGTGCAGCTGATTTGCCCTAAATGTCACCGCCCTACGCGCATTGGTCATGCCTTTAAAGAGGTCAAGGGCGAGCGCGTCAAGTTTCGCCAGTGCAAGCATGCCGATTGCCGGCATGAATTCAAATGAGGAGGGATGAAACATGGCAAGGCTGCAAGAGCAGTATAAAAGCGAACTGGCCCCAAAGCTGATGGAAAAGTTCCAGTACACCAGCGTCATGCAAATCCCGCGGCTGGAAAAAATCGTCATTAACGTTGCCTGCGGCGAAGCACGTGATAACCCAAAAATGCTCGACGCAATCGTATCTGACCTTAAACAAATTACAGGTCAAAAGCCCGTACTGTGCAAAGCCAAAAAAAGCGTGGCGAACTTTAAGCTGCGCGAAGGCATGACCATCGGCGCAAAGGTGACCCTGCGCGGCGAGCGTATGTACGAATTTCTGGACCGGTTCTTCAGTTTGGCGCTGCCCCGCGTGCGCGACTTCCGCGGCATTAACCCCGACAGCTTCGACGGTCGCGGCAACTACAACATGGGCATTAAAGAACAGCTGATTTTCCCCGAGATTGACTACGACAAGATCGATAAGGTGCGCGGCATGGATATTACCTTTGTCACCACCGCAACGAACGACGAAGAAGCGCGCGAGCTGCTCAGTCTGCTGGGCGCCCCGTTTGCGCGATAAGAAGGAGGGAACAACGCATGGCAAAGACATCCCAAAAAATCAGGCAGGCACGCCCGGCGAAGTTCTCCTCGAGAGAGCACAACCGCTGCAAAATCTGCGGCCGTCCGCATGCCTATCTGCGCAAATACGGCGTATGCCGCATCTGCTTCCGGGAATTGGCACATAAGGGTCAGATTCCGGGCGTGCGAAAAGCCAGTTGGTAATTTAGACTTTAGATTTTAGACTTTAGACTTTAGACATTTTTGTCGAAAGTGATCGGGACAATGGATCCGATATCGTTCGGACTCACCGCGTCTAATGTCTAATATCTACCATCTAATATCTAGAAGGAGGTAACGACTGTATGCAAGTCACAGATTCCATCGCCGATATGCTCACCCGCATTCGTAACGCCAACGCGGCCAAGCACGATACGGTGAAAATCCCCGCTTCCAACATGAAAAAAGCCATTGCGCAGATTTTGCTGGAAGAGGGCTATATCCGCAGTTTCCGCGTCCATGAGGACGATAAACAGGGCATGATTGAGATCGTTCTCAAATATGGTCCGAATAAGACCAAGGCGCTTACCGGTCTGCGCCGCGTGAGCAAGCCCGGTCTGCGTATCTATTCAAGCTGTGAAGAGCTTCCCCGCGTTATGCGCGGTCTCGGCGTGGCAATTTTGTCTACGCCCAAAGGAGTTATGACCGACAGAACCGCCCGCAAAGAAAACGTAGGCGGTGAAGTACTGGCATTTATTTGGTAAGAAGGAGGTGCTGACCCATGTCCCGAATCGGAAAATTGCCGATTGCGATCCCCGCAGGTGTGGACGTCAATATTGACGGCAGCACCGTGACGGTCAAGGGTGCGAAAGGCACGCTGGTTCGTCAAATCCATCCCAACATTACAGTCGAACAGGACGCAGGTACCCTCAGCGTTAAGCGTCCGAACGACGAGCAGCAAAACCGCGCGCTCCATGGTCTGACCCGCAGCCTTTTGGCAAACATGGTCACAGGCGTAAACGACGGCTTTAAAAAAGAGCTTGAGATCAGCGGCGTCGGTTACCGCGCGCAAAAACAGGGAAATCAATTGGTTCTTAACGTCGGCTATTCGCATCAGGTGATTATGGATGCGCCCGAAGGCGTCTCGGTTGAGGTTCCTTCGCCCGGTAAAATTATCATCACAGGCGCCGACAAACAAAAGGTAGGTCAGTTCGCCGCAGAAGTGCGCGAAAAACGCCCGCCCGAGCCTTATAAGGGCAAGGGCATCAAATATGCCGCAGAAGTCATCCGCCGCAAGGAAGGCAAGAGCGGGAAAGGCAAGTAAGGAGGAGACACGATGGTCACCAGAAAAGACAGCAACAAGGAACGCCAAAAGCGCCATAAGCGTGTACGCGGCAAGATTTCGGGTACGGCAGCGCGTCCCCGCCTGAGTGTATTCCGTTCGTTGCAGCATATTTATGCGCAGCTAATTGACGATGCGCAGGGCATTACCTTAGCAGCCGCTTCTTCAGTCGAAAAAGACTTCGGCGACTACGGCGGGAACATTGAAGCCGCAAAAAAAGTTGGCAAGCTGATTGCAGAACGCGCAAAAGATGCCAACATCGAAGAGGTTGTATTTGACCGCGGCGGCAACATTTATCACGGTCGCGTGCAGGCGCTGGCTGAAGCTGCCCGCGAAAGCGGACTGAAATTCTAAGAAGAGGAGGAACCCCAAATGGCGAAATTTGACGCGGTAAGCACAGAGCTCACCGAACGTGTCGTGCACATTAACCGCGTATCCAAAACCGTGAAGGGCGGCCGCATCATGAAGTTTTCGGCCCTGGTGGTCGTAGGCGACGGCAATGGCACTGTGGGCTTTGGCTTGGGCAAATCAAACGAAGTTCCCGATGCCATCCGCAAGGGCATTGAAGATGCGAAAAAGAACCTCTTCAAGGTTTCGCTCAAAGGCAGCACCATTCCCCACGAGGTTATGGGAAAATTCGGCGCGGGCATCGTACTGTTAAAGCCCGCCGCCCCCGGTACCGGCGTTATTGCCGGCGGTCCGGTGCGCGCGGTGGTTGAAACCGTCGGAATCCGCGATATTCGTACCAAAGCGCTGCGCTCCAACAACCCCTGCAACGTGGTGCGTGCCACCATGGAAGGATTGTTGCAGCTGCGCACTGCGGAAGAGGTCGCGGCAACCCGCGGCAAAACCGCAGCAGAAATTTTAGGATAGGAGGGTGGAAAGCATGGCAGAGCAAGGTATGCTGCAGGTCAAGCTGATTAAAAGCTTAATCGGCAGCCGAGAAAACCAGCTTGCCACAGCGCAAGCCCTGGGTCTGCGGAAAATCGGCGACGTTTCAATACAGCCCGATAACGCAGCAACCAAAGGCAAATTGCGTGTGCTGGCGCACCTGATACAAGTCGAAGGAGGTGCGCAGGAATGAGACTGCAAGATTTAGCACCCGCAGCCGGTTCCGCAAAAGAGCGCAAGCGCGTTGGCCGCGGGCACGGTTCTGGGCAAGGCAAAACAGCGGGTTTTGGTCATAAAGGACAAAAAGCTCGCTCCGGCGTAAAAGGCGCATATTTTGAAGGCGGTCAAATGCCGTTGGCACGGCGTGTACCAAAGCGCGGCTTTCATAATATCTTCCGCGAGGAATATGCGATTATCAACCTTGGTACCCTCGAAGAAACATTTGAAGCGGGCGCGGTGGTTGATGCCGAAGCAATTGTAGCGGCGGGGCTGTTGAAAAAAACACTGGCCGGCGTTAAGATTCTGGGAGAAGGCTCTCTGACAAAAGCCCTGACAGTGAAAGCGTCCAAATTTTCGGCGGCAGCCAAGGCAGCCATCGAAGCGGCGGGCGGTACAGCAGAGGAGGTATGATCATGCTTCAGACCCTCATCAACGCATGGAAAATCGCAGATTTACGCAAAAAGATTCTTTTTACAGCGTTTATTATTCTGATTTTCCGCATCGGTTCCGCCATCACCATCCCCTTTGTCAACATCGGCGCGGATGGCATCATTCCGAACGTAGCGACTGACAGCTCTTTTTTGAGCTATCTGAGTATGATGACAGGCGACGCGTTTAACTACGCAACCATACTCGCTATGTCCATCACGCCCTACATCAACAGCTCGATCATCATGCAGCTGCTCACGGTGGCGATCCCTGCCCTCGAGCGCCTGCAAAAAGAGGGCGAAGAAGGTCGCAAGCGCATCGCAACCATTACCCGTTATGTCACAATCGGTCTCGGTCTGATGCAGTCGGTTGCATACTACTTCTACCTGCGCAATAAGGATTTCCTGCTTAAACCCGCAACCGGCAGCTATAACACCGGCGAATTGATATTGCAGGCGCTCGTGATTATCTTCGTGCTTGCGGCAGGCGCAGGTCTGACCATGTGGCTGGGCGAGCGCATTAACGTCAGCGGTATAGGCAACGGCGTTTCGATGATTCTGTTCGCGGGCATTATCGCGCGCATTCCGCGCTTGGTTGCAAGCCTCTACAGCCCGGATCCTCAGGTGGGCTATATCGCGAAGGGCGGTCTTTGGACTCCGCTTGCTTTGCTGGCGGGCATTGCGCTGCTTGGTATGGTGGCATTCATAGTCTGGATGGATAATGCCGAACGGCGTATTCCCGTGCAATATACGAAGCACGTCGTCGGCCGCAAAATGTATGGCGGACAGAGCAGCCATATTCCGATTAAAGTGAATATGTCCGGCGTTATGCCTGTCATTTTCGCAAGCTCCATCCTCAGCCTGCCGCCTACGATTAACATGTTCCTGGATGCAAGCAAGCTCAGTAAGGGCTGGGAGTACTTCTTCAGCATTTTCAGCCAGTCGAATCCTATTTATGTACCGATTTATTTCGTGCTGATCATCGGCTTTGCGTACTTCTACTCAAGCATACAGTATGATCCAACCGAAATGTCGAATAACATCCGTAACAACCATGGCATGATCCCCGGTTATCGTCCCGGCGAACCGACTGCCAATTACATCAAGCGCATCTTGAACCGCATTACGCTGCTCGGCGCGCTGCTGTTAAGCGTAATTGCGCTGTTCCCCATCGTGTTCTCGCTGCTTGCCACGCTTGCGCTGCGCATAGGCAACTACACGATGAATGGTGAGCCTGCTGTCATGACCATCGCGATGGGCGGCACGTCCATTATCATTATGGTCGGCGTCGCGCTGGAAACAGTGAAACAGCTCGAAAGCCAGATGATGCTGCGGCACTACAAAGGATTTTTGGATTAATCACTGATTTGTTGCGGGCGGTTGTTACCGCAGCCGTCCGCACATAAAGATTCTAAGGAGACACCGGCTTGATCACCCTAAAGACGACACGGGAGCTGACACTGATGCGTGAAGCGGGGCGTATTGCCGCGCAGGCATTGCTTGAGGTTGGCAAGGCGGTCCGCCCGGGTGTCACTACGGAGGAACTGGGTCGCGTGGCGCACGAATTTATCGCGGCGTGCGGCGCGGAGCCGACGTTCCTTCACTACAACGGCTTCCCGGCCAGCGCATGTATTTCGGTCAACGAGGAAGTCATACACGGTATTCCCTCTAAAAAGCGCGTTTTGCGCGAAGGCGACCTGGTAAGCGTGGACCTGGGTGCCACATTCCAGGGCTATGTAGGAGATACTGCTTACACCTTTGCGGTGGGAAAGCTCAGCGGCGAAAACCAGAAGCTATGCGACACCACACGCGAGGCGCTGCGCAAAGGCATAGCGCAAGCGGTGCCGGGCGCAAGAATCGGGGACATCAGCGCGGCAGTGCAGGCACACTGCGAAGCCGCAGGCTTTAGCCTGGTGCGCGAATATACCGGTCACGGTGTAGGCAGGGCATTGCACGAGGACCCGAGTGTACCCAACTTCGGTCAGGCCGGGCACGGAGTAAAACTGCGTGCGGGCATGACCATAGCGATAGAACCCATGGTGAACCTTGGCAGAGCCGCAATCCGCATGCTTTCGGACAATTGGACGATTGTTACGCGGGACGGAAAAGCCTCGGCGCACTTTGAGCACACGGTGGCTATCACAAACGCCGGTCCTGTGATCCTTACGCAGGCATAGGAGAGTAAAAGTCGTATGGAAATCGGTACGGTAGTGCGATCCACCGCGGGGCGCGACAAAGGCTATTTACTGTGTGTTGTAGGCGAAGAGAGCGGCTGCATCCTCGTCTGTGACGGCAAAGAAAGACCTTTGAACCACCCGAAGAAAAAGAATCCAAAGCATTTGCAGACACTGGAGCTACCGCTCTTTACATGGGAGCTGCGAGGCAACCACGCCCTGCGAAAAGCACTGAACAGGCTGAAAAGCGAAACATGAAAGGTGGTAATAATCAATGTCAAAGTCCGATATGATCGAAGTAGAAGGAATCGTTTTGGAGGCATTGCCCAACGCATCCTTTCAGGTGGAGCTGCAAAACGGCCACAAAATTCTTGCGCACATCTCCGGCAAGCTGCGCATGAACTACATCCGCATTTTGCCGGGCGACAAAGTGACAATCGAAATGTCACCCTATGATCTCACCCGCGGGCGCATCATTTGGCGCTCGAAGTAGGAGCAGGAGGTAAGGTAATATGAAAGTTCGTCCATCCGTTAAGAAAATCTGCGAAAAATGTAAGATTATCCGCCGCAAGGGGCGCATCATGGTGATCTGTGAGAACCCCAAGCATAAGCAGCGCCAAGGCTAATTCAGGCGTGAGGCGTGAGGAGACAGAACGCCGAGAAAATTGGCACGCTGTTTTCTGAAAACTAATATGGAGGTGCATCAGTTCCATGGCACGTATTTCAGGTGTGGATCTGCCCCGTGACAAGCGCATCGAAATCGCATTGACCTATATTTTCGGCATCGGTCGGAAGACGGCCTGCGATATCATTGCCGCCACAGGTGTAAATCCCGATGTCCGGGTGAAGGACCTTACGGAAGAAGACGTATCGAATCTGCGCGATTATATTGACCGCGAAGTGAAGGTAGAAGGCGATTTAAGGCGTGAAACGCAATTTGATATCAAGCGTTTGATCGAAATCGGCAGCTACCGCGGCGTACGCCACCGCAAGGGCTTGCCGGTGCGCGGTCAGCGGTCTAAAACAAATGCACGCACGCGCAAGGGTCCGAAGAAAACCATCGCTAACAAGAAGAAGTAAGTCAGGAGGGTACCCATGGCAACCAAAGCCACCGGAAAAAAGACGACCGGAGTCCGCCGCCGCCGCGAACGCAAAAATATTGAGCGCGGGGCAGCGCATATTCAATCCACGTTTAACAATACGATTGTGACCATTACCGACACAGCCGGCAATGCGCTTTCGTGGGCCAGCGCGGGCGAAATGGGCTTCCGCGGCTCTAAAAAATCCACACCCTTTGCCGCACAGACCGCCGCCGAAACCGCTGCGAAAGCGGCGATGGAGCATGGCTTAAAATTTGTTGAGGTGTACGTCAAGGGTCCCGGGTCAGGTCGCGAGGCAGCCATCCGCGCGCTGCAGACCGCCGGACTCGAGGTCAGCCTCATAAAAGACGTCACGCCCATCCCCCACAACGGCTGCCGTCCGCCCAAGCGCCGGAGAGTCTAGTTAGGGGTTAGTGGTTAAGAGGTAAGTGTTGGGGGAGTACGTTCCCCTGGCGATCATAACCTCAAATATTACTAGGAGGATTGAATTTATGGCAAGATATACAGACGCGGTGTGCAAGCTTTGCCGCCGCGAGGGGCAAAAGCTTTTCCTTAAAGGGGATCGCTGCTACACGGGCAAATGCGCCGTGGATCGCCGCTCCTATGCCCCGGGGCAACACGGCCAAGGTCGTAAAAAGCCTTCGGAGTATTCCCTGCAGCTGCGCGCCAAGCAGACCGCAAGGCGCTATTATGGTCTTTCCGAAAGCCAGTTCCATAAATATTTTGAGATGGCAGAGCGTATCCAGGGCGTAACGGGCGACAATTTGCTGCGCCTGTGCGAAAGCCGACTGGATAACGTGATTTATCTGCTTGGCTGGGGCAGCTCCCGCGCAGAAGCCCGCCAGCTGGTAAACCATGGTCATTTTCAGGTTGACGGTAAAAAAGTGGATATCCCCTCCTATCTGGTGCGTCCGGAGCAGGTGGTTTCCATTAAAGAGGGCAGCCGAGACAGCGAAAAATTCAAGCAGTTGCTTGAAAGCAGCGGCGCGCGCCCCGTACCGGCATGGCTGGAACGCGGTAACGATGCATATGAGGGCAAAGTGCTCAGCCTGCCTGAGCGCGATCAGATCCACGTACCAGTGGAAGAGCACCTCATCGTGGAGTTCTACTCCAAGTAGACCTTAGACTTTGGGCGATAACCGGCAGACCTTTTGTTTGCCGCGGTTAGCAACTAACGTCTAGCATCTAACGTCTTGAAAGGGGAGGCACTAATGATTGGCATCGAAAAGCCAAAAATCGAGATATCAGAAGTAAAACCGGACGGAACCTTTGGGAAGTTTGTGGTAGAACCCCTTGAGCGCGGCTTTGGCATTACGCTGGGTAACTCTCTGCGCCGCGTATTGCTTTCAAGCCTGCCGGGCTACGCCATCACTTCCGCCAAAATCGACGGCATCCTTCATGAATTTACTACAATCCCCGGCGTAAAAGAGGATGTTACCGAAATTATCCTGAACCTCAAAAGCGTAATTTTGAAGATGCAGGGTGAAGAGGAAAAGCGCCTTTATATTGATGTGGATGAAGCGGGCGAAGTCACCGCGGCGGACATCCAAACGGATTCCGAAGTGGAGATTATCAACCTTGAACAGCACATCGCTACCCTTGAAGAGGGCGCAAAGCTCAGCATGGAGCTGACCTGCGACTGCGGTCGCGGCTATGTTTCGGCAGAGCGCAACAAAGACCTCATAAAGCCCCCCATCGGCGTAATTGCCGTGGACAGCATCTACTCGCCGGTGCTTAAGGTCAACTACAACGTGGAAAACACGCGCGTTGGTCAAATTACCGACTATGATAAGCTCACGCTAGAGGTTTGGACAGACGGCACCACCTCCGCGCAGGAGGCTGTGTCGCTGGCTGCCAAGATTCTCAATGAGCACCTCGCTCTGTTCGCAGACCTCTCGGATGAGATCTACGATACGGAGATTATGGTTGTTAAAAACGACAGCCGCAAGGAAAAGGTTCTGGAGATGACCATTGATGACCTTGACCTTTCCGTCCGATCCTACAACTGCCTTAAGCGCGCAGGTATCAACACCGTCGAAGATCTCACCGCGAAATCGGGCGAGGATATGATGAAGGTGCGCAACCTGGGTCGCAAATCCCTTGACGAAGTGATTGCAAAGCTTAGCTCCCTGGGGCTTGAGCTGCGCAAAGACGAAGAATAAGCAAGGGCAAAAGCAAAACAATCGAAGGAGTGAATGATATGCCTGGCACAAGAAAATTGGGACGCGCCAGCGACCACCGCATGGCGATGCTGCGTGGTTTGGTGACTTACCTTTTTGAATATGGTCATGTTGAAACAACCGCGACACGCGCAAAAGAAGTGCGTTCTTTGGCGGAAAAAATGATCACAATTGCGAAAGAACCCACCTTGGCAAATCGGCGCAGGGTGCAAGCTTTTCTCACAAAAGGATATCGGAGCGAGACTGAAAGAAATGAAGCGAAGCTTCAGGCCGAAAGAAAAGCGAACAACGAGCTGAAGGAAAACGAAAAAGAAATAATTCCTACAGGCGCGAGCATTACCAAAAAGCTGTTTGACGAAATCGCTCCGCAATACAAAGAGCGCAACGGCGGCTATACGCGCATCATTCTCGCCGGTCCGCGCCGCGGCGATGCTGCGGAAATGGCGATTATAGAGCTGATTGTTGAGGAGAAAAAGACGAAAAAAACCGCTAAGCCTGCCGCCAGAGCAGGTCGCGGCAGCCGTTCCGCCCGCGTTAAAAAGTCGGAGGAGGTCGCTGACTCCGCAACAGAGGATGTTACCTCTGTAGAGGAAGCAGCGGAAGAAGCCGCCGTGGAATCCGTAACAGAATAACAACCGGAAACCAAATATTATTATGCCTCAGGGAGCTACCCTGGGGTATTTTTTAAATCCAAAAAGCAACAGCAGGTTGCTATACAATGCACACAAAATATGGTATAATTTTTCTCGAAAGGTAGGTGCTTATATGAAACCCGGTAAAGTTTTGCGCAGACTGCGAAAAAAACAGGGATTATCTCAGGATGAGATGGCAGAAAAGTGCTTTGTCACACGTCAGGCGGTGTCGCGCTGGGAAAACGGCAAGACGATGCCGAGCATTGATACGCTTGCGCTGATTTCTAAAATGTTCGGGGTCACCATCAATACGCTGCTTGGCGAACCGATAAAATTATATTGCCAGGCTTGCGGAATGCCTCTCGCGGACGAAAGCGTATCGCGCGGCAAGGATGGGAGTTTTGATGAAAAACACTGCAAGTGGTGCTATGTGGAAGGAAATTATGTCGGTCCCGAAAGCATGGAGGAGATGATAGAAGTCTGTGTGCCGCATATGCATATGCCTGCGGACGCAGCACGGGAGTTTTTGCGCAAGCAATTGCCGCAGCTGGAGCACTGGCGAGAGAGCCAACAGTGAGAGAGACAAAAATAATGCCTCAAGGTATATTTTTGCTTATTCGTATTAATCTTTTTCAAATTTTGTCATAGCTCATGAAAAAGCCCGCCATTTTGTATGACGGGCTTTCTTGTTTATAAATGCTTACTTCCCTGCAATCGCTGCCTGTGCAGCTGCAAGGCGGGCGATCGGCACGCGGAAGGGTGAGCAGGATACATAGTCCAGCCCGATGGCGTGGCAGAACTTAACGCTGCTCGGGTCGCCGCCGTGCTCGCCGCAGATGCCCAGCTTAAGGTTCGGGCGGGTTTTGCGACCGCCTTCCACGGCGATCTTGACCAGCTTGCCAACGCCGTTCTGATCCAGGCGGGCAAAGGGGTCGTTCTCGAAAATTTTCGCATTATAGTAGGCGTCGAGGAACGCGCCTGCGTCGTCGCGGCTGAACCCGAAGGTCATCTGCGTCAGGTCGTTGGTGCCAAAGCTGAAGAATTCAGCCTCGGTCGCGATTTCGTCGGCCAGTATGGCGGCGCGCGGAATCTCGATCATCGTGCCGACCATATATTTCAAAGCTTTGCCGGAAGCTGCGATAATGGCATCAGCGGTGCGCACAACGATATCCTTGACGAACTTCAGCTCTTTAATTTCACCAACCAGCGGGATCATAATTTCCGGTACGACATTATAATCCGGATGCGCAGCATTGACAGCAAGCGCGGCGTTGATGACTGCGGTGGTCTGCATTTCGGCGATTTCGGGGAAGCTGACGGCCAAACGGCAGCCACGGTGACCCATCATGGGGTTAAACTCATGCAGAGAATCAATTTTCGCCTTAAGATCTTCCGCGCTTACACCCAACTCACCCGCGATTTCCGCGATCTCATTGTCTTTGGTGGGCAGGAACTCGTGCAGGGGCGGGTCGAGGAAGCGAATGGTCATCGGGCGACCCTCGAGTGCTTCAAACATCGCGGTGAAGTCGCCTTGTTGATAGGGCAGTAGCTCGGCAAGCGCAGCCTTGCGGGCTTCAACGTCCTTCGCAACGATCATCTTGCGCATGGACTTAATGCGGTCGCCTTCAAAGAACATGTGCTCGGTACGGCAAAGACCAATGCCCTCCGTGCCAAACTTGACTGCCTGCGCGGTGTCGCGCGGGTTGTCTGCGTTTGTGCGAACCTTCAG
>JAVBSB010000127.1:0-4949 GCA_031547365.1 Oscillospiraceae bacterium
AAGAACCCGCCAGCATGGGTAACGGCACGAACGGCAAGGCAAGGGCAATGATGCGCAGACCATGCGCGCCGGAGGCAATCAAGTCCGGGCTATTGGTAAAGACGCGAATAAAGCCACCGGCAGCCAGCTGCGTAATGATAAGCGTTGCCGCAGCGTAACCGAGGCAAATCGCTACGCTAAAAGTCACGGTTTTACGAACGCGGGCAAGCTGATTCGCGCCTTGATTGAACCCGATGATGGGCGCTGTCGCCTGTGCAACCGCCATAAACGGAACAATCCCGAAGGTGATTAGCTTGCTGATATATGCAAAGGCTTTCACCCCCATTATACCCGCTGTGCTGCTGAGCAGGTTGTTGAGCATAAAAGTCATCACCGACAGGCTACCCATCTGTACCAGCACCGGAATTCCGATTCCAATAATTTTTTGTATGGTTTTCCAATGGATTCGCGGACGCGCAAACCGCTGACAGCTGTATTTTGTTATAAATAATACCCACATCATCGCGCTTGTAAACTGACACAGTATGGTCGCCAGCGCCGCGCCGCGCACGCCCATATGCAGCCCGAAAATAAACACGGCATCCAGGATAATATTGATTCCCGTAGGGAGCAGCCAAATCAGCAGGGCGTAGGTCATGCGGCCTTCCGCGCGAATAATCGACGAAAAGCCCGTCGAAAATACATTGCCCGCCAATATAATTACGAAGTATTGCCGCGCAAGCGGGAGAATTTCCGCTTTTGCGCCAAGCAGCGAAAGGATCGGCTCCATAAAAAAGAAGCCAATGATAGTAAGGATAATCGCCGTGCCATAAAACACGAGCATCGCGTTAAATGTGACTTCGCCCGCTTTTGCATACTCTTTTTTGCCGAGCAGGCGTGATACAATTGACGCCGCGCCCGCGCCGACTGTCTGCGCGATGGCACCCTGCAGCAGCATAAACGGCATAACGATTGATACGCCGCCCATGGCATTGTCACCAACACCGCGGCTAACAAATAACGCGTCGACGATGTTGTAAAGCGCACTGAACAGCAGCGCCGCAAACGTCGTTGCGGTATATCGCAGTACCAGCGACGGGATTTTTTCCGTCGCCATGCGCTCGGTTTTTATGCTGCCGCTCATGCTTCATCACCTTTGAATAGATTGAACGCCTGCCTGTACAGCACGGCTGCCGCGGCAACATTCCTCCACCAGCCAAAGTGATGCGGCGTATAGCGATAGTATTTTTCAACCTCCATCAGCAGCGCCATGAGCGCAGAGCCTGCGGCATAGCGTATTCTTGCGTTGCGGTCAGTCGTTACTGGCTGCTCCGCTTTTGCGTTATACGCCCGCAGGCTTGCTGTTTTTTTCGGGAAGGGCTTCAGAATTTCCAGGCAGACGAAATCAATAATGCGATCGCCCCAAAAGCTGCGTTCCGGATCAATCCATGCATATTGCAGCGCGCCGTTTTCGCGCGTGCACATGATGTTCATATCGTTTATATCGAAATTCACCAGACAGCACTCCGCTGCGGCAAACACTTCTTTGTATTGATCGACATACTGTAAAAACCGCGCGCCGCGCCTGGTGGCTCTGCCTTTTTGTTTGCAGTCGGTTATCAAGTTTTCAATAATCGATTGCAAGGCAAGATACCAGTTGTCAAACATCTCATCCTGACTATATCCAAACTTGTCGTTATGAATCCGGTGCAGCTGCGTAACCGCTTCGGCTGTTATGATGCGTGCCGCAGCCTTTTCTTCTTTGGTGATGTCCGCTTTATTTAGCGGTGTGCCCGCCATTTTCTCCATGAGAAACCAATCCGTCGGGATCAGCGTACGCGTAAAATCTGAATAATATACCGCCGGAACGCGGATGTCTGTCTGCGCACGCATGACGGCATACCATTCCACCTCCGCCCGCATCATACCGCGTTCATATCGCAAAATGGGCGCACCCGGACCTGGGGCTACTTTCAGCACATACGCCTTGTCGGCAACAACCTCATACACGGCGTTAAACTCCCCTGCCCCCAGCGGCGCAACGGACCGCACGCCCTCAATCCCCGCCGCCGCAAACAGCTGCTCGATTGTCTTGTCTTCAAGAAAAAACTTCGTTTTACTGACCATACCCGCGCCTCCTGTCAATTTCATGCTTCTATTCTATTAAAAAATGCGGGATAAATATATCATATTTCAGTTGTTTTTATAATAATATCGTGTTACAATGTGGGCGGAGGTGATTTTATGGCGCACATTGAAGCGGAAAACATCGAGATGCTCTCGAAGCACACGCAAGACGCTTTATATGACCAGCTGGATACAAGCATACAGCATACGCCCTACGAGGCTGAAACAGCTTTTTATTCCTGCATAAAAAACGGAGACGCAGAGGGCTTGGAGCGGCAGATGGCTGCATTCTTGCGACAGCGGATTGTCGTAGGGCGTATGAGCAACAACGACCTGAAGCAGATGCAATATTTCGCGGTATGCTGTGTAGCAATTGCCGCCAGGTACGCAATTGCAGGCGGTCTGAGCGAAATAACTGCGTACAACCTCTCGGACAGCTACATCCAAACCATTGACAGCCTCACGCGCATAGAGGACATCCCGCCTTTTTTATCCAACAAAGCAGTGGAGCTGACCAGGCTGGTGCAGCGCAGTTCATTCCGCCGCGATTATCCACAGGCTGTAAAGCGCGCAGTATATTTTATTGAGTCGCACCTATATGAAAAAATAACGCCCGCCTGCGTTGCAGAACGCTGCGGGCTGTCGAAAGATCACCTCAACGTACTGCTGCGCCGCAGCACGGGGAAATCCACCGGCGCATACATCGCTGCCGCAAAGCTCATTGAAAGCAAGCGGCTCATCAATCGCGGTCTTTCCAATACAGAAATTGCATATCAGCTCAATTTTTGCTCCGAGAGCTACTTTGTATCGTGTTATAAAAAACAGTTCGGCATCACACCGGGCGCACAAAGAAATAAAACAGGCGGGTAAAAACTAGAACCCTTGAAGCATAAGGCTTTGTCAGGGGGCGGCTTGTTTCAATGTCCGTTTTTTTCTGGTTGAATGCAATTGAGAGGTCGTTTTTCATGTAGTAAAGAACCGCAAACTTTTATCGTTGCGGTTCTTTGTAATTTTCTATACCGAATTGCCGTATAGCTGTCAATCAATCTAACTTCATAAGGCATAACTTTGCTTGAGCAGCTGTGTTTAAGGTTTTTGCCTTGCTCGCTGTAACCGCTATATCAACCACCGCTCCGTCCGGCAGCTCAATAAAATAGTTGCCGCTGTAATTCACTGTAAAGGCAGCGGCAGGCGCCGAAAGATCCGCTTTGGCTATCGGCAGGTTTTCTCCGTTGACCCTGACCCCAAACGTCAGGTCGATATCGGTTTCCGGTCCTGTGAATCGGTTATTAGTGCTGAAATGGAGCAGATAAATGCCGCCCTGCTCAACAGTAATACTGTTTTCAGGAGTGTAAGAAACATTTTTTGAAAGCCACTTATTCGTAAGCTTAAAGACATACGGAACATTCGGAACCAGTTCCGTCGTTTGTCCTAAAGTTTCGTTTATTACGCCAAATGCACCTAATCCGCTCTCTTGCTCAGGTGGAAAATATCGGTTTGCAATCAGACTCGTTACAAAGCTTATTGTGATTACCAACGCAATTAGCAGTACGCATTTCATGCCATTCTCGCTATAATTCTTATTTTGCATAAATATTCCCTTCTTTCATCTATGGGTCTGAATTTTTGTGCGCAGCGTCGCACGGGTGCTGATCAGGCGCATCATGTCCGCGCCAGCACTTAAATCTTTTGCAGAAATTGCAATATGGCTTACAACTTGACAGGCATGGCAGCCTACAGAACAAAAGCAGCAATAGCCCAAGCGAGGCAAGCCCGACCAAGCCTGAAAGAACAGACAGGAATACAATGACGGGAGAAGGCTGCGGCGCGGGCGTCTTTTGATACTCGATATACCATTCAACCGTTCCGTCGGCTAATTCCTCTTTCTTCAAAACAACTTCTCCGTCTTCAAATTCTTTCACGTCGATATCAAAGGATTCGGCATCGCCAATCCCCTTGATGTCTACCAGATCAATGCGTTCACCGTCCCAACCTTCATCCAGGGTCAGGTGAATGGTCGCCCTGCCCGCAGTCAGGTCGGCGTTGCCGGTGATTAGCAAAAAGTCTTTTTCTGTGTTACTCTTTGCGGACATATTGATTGTACCGCCCGCCGAAACGTAATTGCCGTCAATTGTCAGCGTCTCATAAGTCGGACTGCTGTAATTGTTGAGCTCGATATTTCCCAGGTGGATAAAGTTATCCGCTTTAATTGTGGCGTCTGAAAAGAACGAAGCGGAGGCGTTGCTCTCAATCTTCCAAAGCTCTGCATTATAGGTTTTGCCTCCTGCGAAAATTACCTTGGAATAATCAAATATTTTGACCTCGCCAAGTCTTTTTTCTGCATCAAGGATCTGCAGATCGTCAGAGCTTCCGATAGATCCATTGAAAAGACCATGATAATTCATAAAGCTCAGGTTGACGTCTTGTCCGGCATTTCCCGGCAGAATAGCGCCTCTAAAAGACTCTATAAAAGGATTTCCCGTGATAATGTGTTTCAGATTGATATTGCTTGTTCCTCTTACTACGGCGCCGTCCTGACCGCCGCCGTATATATTGCCGTTAATCGTGCCGCCCAAGATATCGACAGTGCTGTTGCCGTAAACCGTATTGGACTGACCGGTTTTGCTCTTTCCGCCGCCATAGACGTCGCCCAGAATATAGGCGTCGTTGCTGATTGTCACATAGGTGTTGCCTTCCACGTCGTTGCCGTTTGCGTATCCGCCGCCGAATACGCTGCCGCCGTTAAGGTCGGGAATCATCTCGCCGATTTCGCCGCCCGATACCGTAACATGCGTGTCGCCGGTTACTTTGTTCGGAACACCGCCGCCGCCGCCGGCGCCTGC
>JAVBSB010000148.1:0-3580 GCA_031547365.1 Oscillospiraceae bacterium
GGTCTGGACACGGACAGCATCATCAACACGGTTACTGATTTTTTTAGCAAGCTCATCTAATCGTGCATATCATTCCAACCATCCCCGCAAATTTGTGAGGATGGTCTTTTCTTTGCGCGAGACCTGCACCTGCGTCATACCAAGCTGTTCGGCGGTACACTGCTGTGTCATGGACTTAAAATACCTGCATTCCACAAGCTTGCGTTCGGTTTCGTCCAAGTGGTCAAGCGCTTGCCGCAGCGCAATCTTATCAGAAATGTCTGTTGCAGGCGATTCCACAGGTACGTCCCATTCCTGCGTGCCGTCGTCCGCCGCGGTGAGCGAAATCACGGGCATAATCGATCCGAGCAGCATCGCTGCCTCGCAGCTATCGAGCCCTGCTTGCTGCGCCAATTCACCTATGCTTGGCTCGCGCCCGAGCGCGGCTGCGAGGGAATTTTTCTGCTGCATTAATTCACGCGCGCGGTCCTTTGTGGTCCGCCCGACTTTAATCGCCCCGCCCTCGCGGAACAGACGCTTCATTTCGCCGAGAATCACAGGCACCGCATAGGTCGAAAACGCCAGCCCGCGCGTGGTATCAAAGGCGTTGGCTGCCTTAATTAAACCGACGCAGCCGGATTGTACCAGCTCCTCAAATTCTACGCCGCGTCCCTGTAGTCTGCGCGCGCAGGTATAGACCAACCCCATGTTGTCCTCAACAAAGGCGTTGCGCGCGTCGCTTTTCACTTGTTCCGCTGTCATTGCACCTTGCCTTTGATCTGCTTTTCGAGGGTGACGCTTGTGCCGCTGCCAACGGTCGAACGCACACGGAGCTTGTCCATAAAGCTTTCCATAACCGCAAAGCCAAGACCGGCGCGCTCCTCGCCAAGGGATGAATACAGCGGCTGCCGCGCTCTTTCGATGTCGTCTATGCCGCAGCCCTTGTCCTTGACAATAATGCGAATCAGCCCGTCATCAAAAACGCGCGCCCAGAGTGTTATTTTTCCGTATTTATCGGGATAGGCATGGACGATGCTGTTCGTTACAGCTTCACTGACCGCGGTTTTGATGTCAGTCAGCTCCTCCATCGTTGGGTCAAGCTGCGCGGAAAATGCGGCGGCAGCGGCGCGCGCAAAGCTTTCGTTGACAGAGCGGCTGTCAATTTCCAGTTTCATTTGATTAACGAGATTTCGTTTCATATGTAATATCCTTTCGGCAAAAAGTCAGGCGCGGGCAACAGAATCGGGCTGCTTTTGTTTGAGCTTTGCCAGGCTTTGCAGACCGGAGAGCATCATCATCTTGTATGCAACAGGCGATAGATTGATTACCTCCAGTTCGCCGCCGAAGGCACAGAGGAGTTTAAACCGCCCCATCACCAGCCCGACGGCGGAGCTGTCCATAAAGCTTACGTCGTCAAAATCGAGCGTGAGGTATACGGGGTGCAGTTTTGCTATCATCTGATCAATTTGCTCCCGCAGGGGAGCAGCGTTGTGATGGTCAATTTCACCGCTGAGCAGAGCGGTCAAACGGCATTTTTCATATTGCAGCTGCAAAGGCATAAAGCATATCCTTTCACTTGGCTTGTTCTGTTTATTATAGTCCGGATTGTGTGAAAAAAAGCGCGAAGTATGCGGGCGAGCGGCAAAAAAAGAAAATACCCCGTACCTGAAAAGGTACGGGGTGAGCCATGTATTCAAATTTTATTCGGCTTGTTTTTTCTCGAAAACGGTTTTGCTGAGCACCGGCCAGCTGCGCAGCAGCACAAACGTGCAGGTATACATCACAATTCCGATTCCTGTTGTGATCCAATTACTGATGGAATTAACGGCAGATGCCTCCGGCACCATCGCATTGGAAATCAAGCGCAACGGAATCCCGATCAGCACAAAACCCAACATAATTATGGATAACAGAGCCGCTACTTTTTCGGTGCTTTTCTTTGTCATAACACCGAGGAACAGTACGAAGTTTGCATTCAGTGCAACGGATATTAGCGAGGTAATAATAACAAATATAGTCATCATTGTACTGAACCCGGCCCCCGTTTGACCGTACTGCGCGAGCATGCTTTCCATACCGACATTTACACCGAGCATCGCAACATAAATCGTGACAACAACGCTGACCACCAGCCAGACTATAAAAATCCAGCGCAAATGATTTCTGTGCGGTTCCCAGCCGGGCAGTAAAAACTTGAGGTATATCAAAAACTCAGCCAACAGAGAGACAACCAGAAGAATCATATACAGCGTGTTGTAAGCGGAGCCGGCGATGTTATCGATTTGGACGTTAAAATTTTGAATTGTGGTGGCAAGCTGCGCTGCGGCTAATATCAGCAGCATCGCGAATGCCAGCATGGGGCTTTTGCCCTTTGGCGGGGTAAGCAGCTTTCGTGTTTCTGTCGGTGTCTGGTCTTTTGGGAGCTGCGGGGTAAAAGCTTCATTTTGTTGTTCCATTGTCGTTCTCCTCTTTCTTTGGGTTTATTTTGAGTGTCGGATTGGCGTGTGCAGCACCGGCCAAATCCAATATAATACGATTGTACAGGCGGAAAGCGAAAAGTTGATGATCGTAGCAGGTAAATCGACCAGGAACGCGGTGCCAAGGCTGAGCATTGCAGAAGCAGCCACCGCCAGACTCCAGAGAAAGATCAGTCCGGCCATAACCGCAGCGGGTCTGGACGAGCCCTTTTTTCGCAGCGAAGCGCAAAATAAAAAGAAGAAGGGGTTCAGCAAAAATGTTGCGCACATAAGCAGCAACCGCCCTGCGATGTCGCCGGCGGCGATGAGGTCAAGGTCAACAAACATGTTAACCACGTCGGCGGGCAGCTGCGCAATGCGCGCGTTGACGAATTCCACCGTAGCATAGACAGACGAAGCAAAGGCGCAAATCAGCTCCAGCGCCAACAACAAAGCCATACCTGCGCGGTGATATTTTCCGCCGGGCAGCAGCATCTTTAAGTACACCGCAAGCGCAGTACAAAGGCAAAGCGCTGCCAATAAAATATAGATGGGTCTTTGCAGCAATTCATCCAAAGCGCTGAGGTTTTCAATGAAGGGCAGCAGCGCATTCGCGGCTGTAAGTATGAGCAACGCAAACGCAAGACGCGCCGCGGGCTTGCGGTATGCCTCTTTCGGCGGGGTATACAGGCTTTGCTTCTTATTTTTCATCGCGCTTTTTTTGTAAGACCGGTCGGTCAAGCACAGGCCACAGCAGAAACAGCGCGACAGAACAGCCATAGACCACCAGATTCGGCAAATAAGCAATAAACCTTGCGAATCCCGTACCTGCTGCCGCTTCGCCTCCGCCGGGAATGGACAACAGGGTATAGAAAACCATAATAGCAGACAGGATTGCCGCAACTTTTTCGGTATGCAGCTTTTTTCTGCTGCCAAAATACAGGATAAACAAAGGGTTTATGAACACGACGATCAGCAATAAAATAATGCTGAGAATCACGGTGCTAAGCCCCAGACCGGTATTCAGCATAGCAGGCTGATCTTCAATTTGTTGCGCGCTTGAAAGCGTTGCTATGTAGCTCATAATAATGGTATACAAGGCAGTGAGAATTGTAAAGACCATCGTAACCAACAGAAAAAAACGC
>JAVBSB010000106.1:0-5441 GCA_031547365.1 Oscillospiraceae bacterium
TGCCGCTGATGATCGCGATCGGGCTTTCGCTGTAAAATTACACAAAGCGCTTGACTTTTCGAATACAATTCGTTACAATAATGAAGCCAACAAGAGAAAGGAGAATTGATTATGCAAAAATACGAATGCGCCTGCGGTTACATTTATGACCCCGCAGCAGGCGACCCCGAAAACGGCGTTGCGCCCGGCACGCTGTTCGAGAACTTACCCGAAGACTGGACCTGCCCGGTCTGTGGTCTTGCAAAGGATATGTTTAATCCGGTCGACTGACTTTTGCCTGTAAGCCTGGGGCAGACCTTGTTAAATGAAATAATGAAAGGAGCTTCCGAAAATGTTTAATCTCATTATTAGTTTTCTTTTTAACATCCCTACCTACATTTACAATGCATTTGTTTTTGCGAACAATTCCGTTGTGTTTGCATTCCGGTTCGCCGATATGATTGAGTTTTTCCGCGGGCTGTTCTCCTGAGCCATTCATTGACACCGCACAATTGCCCTCCCGATTGGGAGGGTGTTATTTTAGAAAGGAAAGCAGTATGCCTAAATACGAAGCCAATTGGGATTCCATCAACAGCAGACCCGTACCCGCGTGGTTTGAAGACGCAAAATTCGGCATCTTTATCCACTGGGGGCTTTATTCCGTACCCGCGTTTTGCCGCCGCACGGATTACGCAGAATGGTATCAGCAACAGCTGCAAACGCAGAAAATGCAGGACGTGGTCGAATTCCACAACAGAACCTACGGCGAAAAATTCAAGTACGTCGACTTTGTACAGGATTTTAAGGCGGAGCTTTTCGACGCAAAGGAATGGGTGACGTTGTTTGAGCGCGCGGGCGCAAAATACCTTAACATAACCTCCAAGCACCACGACGGCTTCTGTCTTTTTCAGACGGAGCATGCTTGGAACTGGAACAGCGTGGACGTCGGTCCGCACAGGGATTTTTGCATGGAGCTGCGCGACGCCTGCGAAGGCAGCGACGTCAAATTCGGCGTATACCATTCGCTGTATGAGTGGTATCACCCGCTGTATATGCAGGATCCCGAGCGTTTTGCGCTGGAGCACCTGATCCCCATGATGAAGGACATGATTGAGCGTTACCAACCCAATACGCTGTTCACCGACGGCGAATGGGAGCAGCCAAGCGAGGTGTGGCACTCGACGGAGTTTTTGGCATGGCTTTATAATGAATCGTCTGTGAAGGACTTCATTGTACCCAACGACCGCTGGGGTAAGGAGACGCGCAGCGAGCAAAAGGGCGGCAACCTCACCACGGAATACAGCTGGCAATCCTATCTGGAAGAGCATCCAAATTTACAAAAGCCCTTTGAGGAGTGCCGCGGCATCGGTCACAGCTTCGGCTTTAACCGCATGGAGACCAGCGAGGACTACCTCACCGCCCAGGAGCTGGTCGAGCTGTTCATCACGCTGGTGGCGGCGGGCGGCAACCTGCTGCTCAACGTGGGACCCGCAGCCGATGGCAGCATCCCCGCCCTCATGCAGGAGCGCCTATTGCAAATGGGAGATTGGCTGCGCGTGAACGGCGAGGGCATTTATGCCAGCCGCAAGTACAAAAACAGCACGCAGGACGGCGTGTGGTATACCCAACAGGGCGGGCATGTCTATGTCTTCCTCAAGCAGTTCCCCTTCGGGACGATGGTGCTGAACGACCTGCCCTACGACGCATCATTTGCGCCTAAATTGCTGGGTTATAAGGGAGTGGGCAACCCCGTCGAGCTGCGAAATATTGACGGTAAAACTGCGCTGCAATTCGCGCCTTTCTCGCCGGATGATCTGGACGCGCAGTGGGTCTATGGCATAAAGCTGTAACGCACATCATAGCAATAAAAAAATCGGCTTTGTCTGAAACGGCAAAGCCATAATTTTAGGGAGGAGCTGCCATGCCATATGAAACAATCGACATCCGTGAAAGCGAACACCCCGTGAAGCTGCTCGCCGACGACTGGGCGCTGCTCAGCGCGGGGACTGCGGAGGACTGGAACACCATGACCGTCAGCTGGGGCGCTGTCGGCGAAATCTGGGGCTATGACGCCGCTTTTGTGTTCGTGCGCCCGCAGCGGCATACGCTAAAATACATGGATGCACAGGACCATTTTACCCTGAGCTTCGGTTTATCAAAAGACACGATGAAGCTCTGCGGAAAAATCAGCGGCAACGACTGCGACAAAATTGCAGAGGCAGGGTTGACCCCGCACGCGCAGGACGGAACCGTCTGGCCGGAGGGCGCGAAGCTGGTGCTGGTGTGCAAAAAAGCCGCAAAGCAGCGCTTCGACCCCGCAGGCTTCATCGACCCCGGCATCGAAAGCAACTACAAGGGCGACTATCATTATATGTTTTTGGGGAAAATCGTGAAGGTATACCGCAGGGACAATTAGTCCTAAAATTTACAAATAAATACTGGAAATTCCGTGCGACCTATGTTATACTATATTGTGGTGCAGAAGTAATTCTTGCCACAGAATAACATGGGAGGAAACCGCACGGAATGTATGCATATCTGGACAACGCCGCAACAACCAAAATGAGCGAAGCCGCCAAGCAGGCGATGCTGCCCATTTTTGATGAAATATACGGCAACCCTTCGAGCCTGCACCGCTATGGGCAGGAGTCCTCGGCAGTGCTGCAAAACGCCCGCGAGCGCATCGCAGCCTGTATCAACGCTGACCCGAAGGAGATCTTTTTCACCTCGGGCGGGAGCGAAGCGGACAACCAGGCGATTTACAGCTGCTGTAAGCATGGGGAAAAGAAGGGTAAAAAACACATTATATCCACACAGATTGAGCACCACGCGGTGCTGCACTATCTGCACGCGCTCGAGGCGGAGGGCTTTCGGGTTACGCTGTTGCCGGTGGACGAAACCGGGACGATTCACATCAGCGACTTGGAAGCAGCGCTGACGGACGACACCTGCCTTGTCACCATCATGATGGCGAACAACGAAATCGGCACCATACAGCCAATCGCAGAGGCGGCGCAGCTCTGCCGGGCGCGGAAAATCCCGTTCCATACCGACGCGGTGCAGGCTGTTGGGCATGTGCCGGTGGATGTGCGCGCGCTGGGGGTGGACATGCTCAGCTTGGCAGGGCATAAGTTTCATGGACCAAAGGGCGTGGGCGCGCTGTATTGCCGCAGGGGCATGCCATTGCACTCGCTGCTGATCGGCGGGGCGCAGGAACGCGGCCGACGCGCGGGAACAGAAAACCTGCCCGCCATCGTGGGCATGGCGGCGGCGCTGGAGGAAGCTATAACCGAGCTGCCCGAAACCGCAGCGCGCATCACAGGCTATCGCGACCAGCTGATTGACGGTCTTGCGAAAATTGAACGTTCGATGCTCAACGGCGGCAGGGAAAACCGCCTGCCCGGCAATGTGAGCTTCTGCTTTGAGGGTCTTGAAGGGGAGGCGTTATTGCTGCTGCTGGACGCAAGGGGGATTGCCGCGTCGTCGGGTTCCGCGTGTACGTCCGGTTCGCTGGAGCCGAGCCATGTGCTGCTGGCGCTGGGCCGCCCGCACGAAATTGCGCATGGATCGTTGCGGCTGAGCCTTTCGCGCTATACCACGCAGGAAGAAATCAATCATACGCTGGCGATGGTTCCTCCGGTGGTGGATTATTTAAGAGAAATTTCACCGGTTTGGGAGAAGATAATTGCAGATGAAATAAAAGGGGGTAACTGAAATGGCAATGGGATACAGCGACAAGGTGATGGATCACTTCATCAACCCGCGCAACGTGGGTGAAATAGAGAACCCCGACGGCGTGGGCGAAGTCGGCAACGCAAGGTGCGGCGACATAATGAAGGTGTATC
Source organism: Oscillospiraceae bacterium (assembly GCA_031547365.1). Lineage (GTDB taxonomy): Bacteria > Bacillota > Clostridia > Oscillospirales > Acutalibacteraceae > WRMQ01. The sequence continues at coordinate 3,825 of JAVBSB010000106.1, forward strand.
TGCGGGTAGAGGACGGCATTCTTACGGACGTAAAGTTTAAGACATTTGGCTGCGCCTCGGCGATCGCGACCAGCTCCATGGCGACAGAGCTCATTAAGGGCAAACCCATAGATGAAGCGCTTGACCTGACCAACAAAGCCGTGGTGGAGGCGCTCGACGGTCTGCCGCCCATAAAGCTGCACTGCTCTGTGCTGGCGGAGGAGGCTGTAAAAGCCGCAATTAAAGATTATTACGACCGCCACGGCGTTGCCTATGACCCTGCGATGTTCGCTGATTTGGAGCACGGCGATGAACACGAGAACGGAGACCTGGTGGAGGAATAGACAATGACCCTTGCCGCGATGCAGGAAGAAATTCTGCGCCTGAAAAAAGAAACCGATACTTGTGTTCTTGCGCACAGCTACCAGGCGCGGGAAATCCTCGAAATTGCCGACGTGGCGGGGGATTCCTTTGCGCTCAGCCGCGAGGCGGTACGGCAGCCACAGCGCAATATGCTGGTGTGCGGCGTGCGCTTTATGGCGGAGACAGTGAAGCTGCTCTCGCCCGAAAAAGCTGTTGTGCTTGCCAATTCCGCAGCGGGCTGCCCGATGGCGGAGCAGATGGACAGGGCATTGATTGAGTCGCTCAAACGCGAACACCCCGACCACACGGTAGTAGCATACATCAATACCACTGCCGATTTAAAGACTGTGTGCGACGTATGTGTAACATCAAGCTCAGCTGTCAAAATCGTGAAGCAGCTGCCGAACAAAAACATTATCTTCGTGCCGGACTGTAACTTGGGCGCCTATGTTGCGTCCCAGGTGCCGGAAAAAAACATAATGCTGCCGGAGGGCGGCTGTCCTATTCATGCGGCGGTGACGGCGGAGGACACCATGGCAGCCAAGACCGCACATCCTGAGGCGCTGCTTTTGGTTCACCCCGAATGCAAGCCTGAGGTGGCTGCGCTGGCGGACTATGTGGGCTCTACGGCGGGAATTATGCAATATGCGAAGCAATCGCCGGCGCGGGAGTTTATCATCGGCACAGAGGCAAGCATTGCGGAGCACCTGCAATACGACTGCCCCGATAAGCGCTTTTACACACTGGGCAAAAGCTTCATCTGCCCCGATATGAAGCTGACCACCCTGCCGGATGTGCTGCTTGCGCTGCGGGGCGCGGGCGGCGAAACGATAGACCTGGATGAAACAATTTTGCGCGATGCCCGCAAATGCATAGATAAAATGATAGAAATGGGGGAGTGACATGCGACGCTTGAAGTGGATCGTTCTTTGCCTGCTGCTGGTGACATTGCTTTTTGCCTGCGCAAAAGAGGAACAGCCGGAAAACTTTGTTGTAGAAACAGCGCCGCCTACCGAATCACAGGTAACCACCGCAGTGGAAACAAGCGCCTCAGCGGCGGAAACAACGCAAGGCGCGGAAGACGCAGCGCTGGAATCCAAGATGAACGGCGAAAGCTACATATTTGATTTTGCGGAGATGCCAATCGACAAGCTGCCGAGCGGGATTAAGACAATGAAGCAGCTGGACGCATTGCTGGGTAAACACAAAAGCGTCATTGGTCAATATATCGGCGATTTCGATATTGTTTTAGCGCGCGCAAAGTACAAAAGCATG
>JAVBSB010000165.1:0-3356 GCA_031547365.1 Oscillospiraceae bacterium
GCCGTCAAAGCAGCCTAAAATTTTCGTGCTCTCGGGAAAGGTCTCTTCCCCGGGCTTGTATTCCCAAAGAAACGCCGTACTGGATACCCGGCTATGGGCATCCAAATCTTCGGGAGTCAAAATGCGTACGGTCATGGGAGCCTCCTCAATAAATTATATGATCAGTTTCTCAAGTACCACGCAGGCACAGGATTGCGCATCCGGTCAAACCAGCGCAATATATCCTGCGCCTGTGCCAGCATAACGTCAATCTCCCCCTGCCCAAAGGGTATTGCCCAATAGACAGACGAAAGGGCATTGCTCGCAATATAATAACAGAGCAGCTTCCAGAATTTCATAGGCGGTTCGCTGTCAAAATAGCAGTTGATCATGCCCGTGGCAAATTGCGGGCTTTTTTGCGCGCACCAGACAATGCGGTTAAAGTCCTCCCATGGGTCACCGAAGTCATAACGGTCAAAGTCGATGATTCGCAGCTTGCCGTCTTCCAGCATCATATTGCCGATGTGGTAATCGCCATGCTGAAAGCATTGCGGGCGGTCCTTAAGCAGCCGCTTATTCTTTCGAACATAACGAATCACATACTTATCACCCTCGAAGCGGATGCCGCAATTCCGATACGTTTTGATTTTCCGTTTTACCTTGCGCCTAAAGCGCTTTGCCCAGTCCTCCTGACCTTGCGGTGCCGGAATACGATGGATTTTTCGCAAAATTTCGCCCGATTGAAATCCCAGGGCATATTGCTCCGCCTCGGGCAGTTGCTGCAAAACCTCGCTCACGTCCTCACCGTTGATCCAAGAAAAAACCATAGCAACGCTCTCGCCGCATGTTTCCACGCTAAGGGCTTCACACATGGGGATCCCCAACGCCGCAAGCTGTTGCATCACATCAAACAACGCCTTACGATTTTCGCTGCGCTGTATAGGCGAAAGGCGCAGCAGATATTTTGTACCTGCCGCGTCTGTTGCGCAATATTTTTGGTCGCTCGACCAGCCTTTTTCTATAAGAATTTTACTGACGAAATCCTCAGCCCGCATCATTCTCATTGAAAGGATCGCCGCATTCAGGGCAGAACTTCGGCGGATTCGCAGGATCTGCCGGTCTCCAGCCGCACTTGTTGCAGCGATAGAGCGGCGCGCCGACGGGCTTCGGCTTTCCGCAGTTATAGCAGAAATTGCCCTGGTTCGCCATGCCGCATGAGCACGCCCAGCCCGGCGCTGCGGGTTGCGCCGCGGCAGCCGCAGGCTGCTGATATTGCTGCTGCCCCTGCTGCTGATTCATCTGGAACAGCTGCGTTGCCGCGTTGGCGCCGCCCGCGTTCTGCGCCATGCCAAAGCCCATAAAGCCGGTCATTGCGCCCGCTTCGTTTGAGGCCGCCGCGCGCATGGCATCCGCCTGCGCGCCCACAAGCTGCGCCGCCGCCATGGTGGGGTCGCGCATAATTGCGCTTTTTTGCAGCGTTTTGATCATGTCCTCGTCTTCCTTGCTGGCGGAAACGGAATTAACGCCGAAGGAATACACCACCAGACCGCGCAGTTCTTTCCATTTGCGCGAAAGCACTTCGTTGAGCAGGTCCGCAAGCTCATTCGCGTGACCGGGCAGCGCGCTGTAGCGCACGCCCAGCTCGGAGATTTTTGCGAATGCGGGCTGCAGGGCGGTCAGCAATTCGGTGCGCAGCATACCATCGATTTCTTCTCGGTTATATTCACCGCTGATGTTGCCGCATACGTTGGTATAGAACAGGATCGGGTCTGCGATTTTATAGGAGAATTCGCCGTTGCAGCGAATCGCGATGTCCATGTCCAGACCGATGTTGCGGTCGACAACACGGAACGGTACAGGTGCCGCCGTACCATACTTGTTGCCCGCAATTTCCTTCAGGTTAAAGTAATACACCCGCTGGTCCTTCGGGGCTTCGCCGCCGAAGGTAAAACGCTTACCGATCTGCTGAAAGGTCTTTTTAATGCCCTCACCCAATCCGCCGTAAAAAATGCTGGCTTCGGTGCCGCTGTCATAAAGGAACTCGCCGGGCTCGGCGCAAAGCTCCGTCACCCTGCCCTGATCCACCAGGATCATGCATTGACCGTCTGCGACACAGATAATCGATCCGTTGGTGATGATATTGTCGCTGCCTTTGGTATTGCTACTGCGGCGGCTTTCGCGCTTGCGGCCTTTTGCCATAAGAATATCCGCCGGAAGCGCCTCGTTGTAAAAATAGTCGCGCCAGGAATCTGCCAGTACCCCGCCGGTTGCGCCTGCAATTGCTTTAATCAGACCCATAACTCTTCTCCTTTTATGCTTTAGTTAAAAAATATACACTAGTTTGAATCAGACTGCCTGATTTCTACCCTGCGGATTTTCCCGCTGATGGTCTTGGGCAGCTCGTCCACGAACTCAATGATGCGCGGATATTTATAGGGCGCAGTCACCTTTTTCACATGCTCCTGCAGCTCCTTTTTCAGCTCCTCGGAGGGCGTATACCCTGCCGCAAGAATGATCGTCGCCTTCACGTTATAGCTGCGCACGGGATCGGGTACGCCTGTTACGGCGCTCTCTTTCACGGCCGGGTGCTCCAGCAGGGCGGACTCCACCTCAAACGGACCGATGCGGTAGCCCGCGCTTTTTATGATATCGTCGTTGCGGCCCTTAAACCAAATATAACCGTCCTCGTCGCGCCAGGCTGCGTCGCCGGTATGGTACAGACCGTCGTAGATCACATTGTCGTAGATCTCCGGCATGCCCAAATATGTGATAAACAGACCCAGCGGACGTTTCCCATCGGGTACGGGGATGCACAGCTCCCCTTCTTCACCCGCCTCACAAAGTTTTCCCTGCGCGTCGAAGACATCGCAGCACACATTGGCGATTGAGCAGCCCATGGAACCGGGGCGCGGCTTGTTCCAGATGGTCGTCGCCACCATCACCGGTCCTTCGGTCTGACCGTAGCCCTCGCGCAGCATATGCCCCGTACCCGCAAGCCATTGCTCATAGACCTCGGGGTTCAGCGGTTCGCCCGCAATGGTACAGGAGCGCAGGCTCGACAGATCATACTTTGACAAATCCTCTTTGATGAAAATGCGGTAGATTGTCGGCGGCGCGCAAAAGCTTGTGATGCGGTATTTTTCGATGAGCTTCAAAAAATCAGTAGGGGCAAAGCGTGTGTCATAGTCGTAGACAAAAATCGCGGCTTCGCACATCCACTGACCATAAAGCTTACCCCAGGCGGTTTTTGCCCAGCCGGTATCCGCCACGGTGAGGTGCAAATCATCCGCGCCCAGACCGTGCCAGAATTTAGCGGTTGTAATATGCCCCAGAGGATAGTAAAAATCGTGCGTCACAATTTTGGGCATGCCGGTGGT
>JAVBSB010000099.1:0-5012 GCA_031547365.1 Oscillospiraceae bacterium
ACCGTATATAAGTGCGCAATATCGCAGGGCGCGGAGCAGGCGGTACGGATCCTTTGCGCAATGTTTTTCTTAGGAAGCATGCTGCAGAAGGGCATCGAATATGCCTGCCTTGCGGTGGTGTACGGGATGGTGGCGGGCGAGGTTGCGGTGCTGCTGCTTTCAGCGGTCTTGCTATGGCAGTCTAAATACATTCGCCGCCGCGCACAAGCTGACAACGCGCTGCGCCTGCGCGATTTGCTGCATATTGCGGGACCGGAGGCAGCCGGGTCCTGCGCCCGCAGTATTTTGCTCACCACCGAGCACCTGCTGATTCCGCGCGGCTTTGAAGCCTCGGGGCGCTCAAAAGAAGAAGCCATGCGCATCTATGGCGTGGTGCACGGGATGGCATTGCCCGTGCTGCTCTACCCCTCTGCGGTGCTCAGTTCGCTTTCAAGTTTGCTGGTGCCGGAAATTTCGCAGCTGCGCGTACAGGGGCAGGGAGAAAAAATCAATGCGGCGGTACATAAAATTCTAAAGCTGTCGCTGCTTTACGGCATATTTGCGGGCGGAATGTTCTTCGCCTTTGCCGCGCCGCTCTCCCAGCGGATTTATGGCAATACCGAAGCTGCGCGCTATTTGCAGCTGCTTGCGCCGCTTGTGCCGATCATGTACATGGACATGAGTGTGGATGGTATGCTGAAAGGCTTGGACGAACAAAAGGCTTCCATGCTGTATAACATCGTTGATTCCGCAATCTGCGTTGTGCTTGTGTATGTTCTGCTGCCGCAGCTCGCAATCAAAGGTTATATCATCGTGCTGTTTGTCAGTGAACTCTATAATTTCTTTTTCAGCGTTCGCCGTCTGATGAAAGTTACAAAAGCGCCGAAGCTGACCTTGCGCGCTGTGGCGCAGCCCTTGCTGTGCGTTGCCTGCGCAGCTTTAATTCCTCTGGGAATTTTTAACGCAGGTAATCCTGCGGCACTGCACAATTCCACCCTGCTGCTGTCGGCTGCCTTGGCGGGCGCGGGTCTGTTCTATTTCGTGACGCTTTATCTGATCGGTTCAATCGACCGCGAGGATTTAAAACAGCTGCGCCGTGCGGTCTAGGATAATACTTCCTGTTCTATTTGACGTTGTAAATGAATAAAATCCTCAGTATTATGAAGCAGAATATTTAATATAGGTGCATTATGACCAAACCATAAAATTTTAATAAAGATTCCAACGTAACCCTTGCAATCTGAGGAAAAATAAGATACAATAAAAGCTCAGATGAAATAGGGGGATGTAGAGCATGGGGCTGACTTTTCATACGCAGTACACGGGCGGGCAGCTGCCGAATACGCAAATGGCAGAAAAATTGATGTCTGCCGCCGTTCGTGCGCACCTGGATTTAGAAAACGGGACCGGTCAAGGCGCGGGAATGCGCGGCTGGTTAAAATTTCCGACAGAATATCAAAAGGATGATGAATACAGTAAAATAAAATCAGCGGCAAAAACCATCATTGCCAATGCGGAAGTACTGTTGGTGATCGGCATAGGGGGCAGCTACCTCGGCGCGCGCGCTGTGATTGAGGCTGTAACATCGCGCTATTACAACGAGCTGCGCGATGGCACCCCTGCGATTTATTTTACGGGCAATACCCTCAGCGAGTCCGATTACGCCGATTTGGACAGGCTGATTGAAGGCAAGGACTTTTATATCAATGTTATCTCAAAGTCCGGTAAAACGCTCGAAAGCGCAGTGGCTTTCCGTCATTATAAGGCGAAGCTTGCGGAAAAATGGAACAACGCCGACGAGGTCAATCGCCGGATTTTCGTCACAACCGATGCGAATAAGGGGACTCTGCTTGAAGAAGCGCGCGGAAACACTTGGCCGGCGTTTGTAGTCCCCACGGATATCGGCGGGCGCTAGTCCGTGCTTTCCGCTGTGGGTCTGCTGCCGATCGCCTGCGCGGGGGTCGATATCGACGCGCTTTTATGCGGCGCCGCGGACGCGCAAAATGCTTACGAAAAGCCGGGCGCTGCTTTTGGCGAAAACGCCTGCGACGACTACGCCGCCATGCGCTATTACTATCTTAAGCACAGGCGCAAATCAATTGAATTGTTTGCAACCTACGAGCCGAGCATGGTGATGTTTGGGGAATGGTATAAGCAGCTGTACGGCGAAAGCGAAGGCAAGCGCGGCCGCGGTCTGTTTCCGGCGGCGGTGACCTTTACCACCGATCTGCACTCACTTGGGCAATATATCCAGAGCGGGCGCCGCATTATGTTTGAAACCGTGCTGTGTTTTGAAGAACAGGCGAACGCCATTTCGCTTGCCGAGGAGCCCGTTGACGGAGACGGGCTGAATTATCTTGCGGGCAAACCGCTGCACGAAATCAACGAAAAAGCATTTATCGCAACAGCTCTGGCGCACGCAAAGGGCAACTGTGCCAGCCTGGTGCTGTCTCTGCCGAAACGCGATGCATACAACATCGGCTGGCTCATTTACTTTTTTGAAAAAGCCTGCGCGATTTCCGGCTATATGATCGGCGTAAACCCCTTTGATCAGGACGGCGTTGAGAGCTATAAAAAGTTTATGTTCGCCTTGCTCGGTAAGCAGGGAAAGGAGCACGATAAAGTGCGCGCGCTGCTGCAAAGGCGTTATAACCTTGATGTTTAGCATTCGTGCATATTTTGCGATTTAACGATAAAGGAGATGGTTCCCATGGTTACACTTATTACTGGCAATAAAGGCTCAGGCAAGACGAAGCTGCTGATTGACGGCGTGAACGCCGCGGTGCAATCAAGCAAAGGCAATGTGATCTGCATCGAAAAAGGGCAAAAACTGACCTACGACATCAGCTCGCGCGCAAGGCTGATTTCTGCCGATGACTTCAACATTGAGGGCTATGACGCGTTTTACGGGTTTCTTAGCGGCATCTGCGCGCAGGATCACGATATCACCGACGTATTTGTCGACGAGACATTAAAAATATGCGGACGTGATTATGCGGCGCTTGAAAAATTTATGAAGCGCATTTTTTTAATTAGCAACAAGCTGGAAGTGAATCTTGTTTTTACCGTTTCGGAAGATAAAGCAAAATTGCCGAAGGATATTTTCGGGTTTTGCGAAGAGATTACTTTTTAGTTAAAATTTATATTGACAATTGCGCGAAAAGCGAGTATACTATTTTTTGTTTGACTGGCGGAATATGATATGAATCTTGAACTCGAGACTGTATTCAACAATCCCGGTGAATTGGTGCGGTTTGATTATCCTCTCAAAGGGTTTGACGATTTGCTGCCCCTGGCAGCTTTGCCGCAGGTCACAGGTTTGGTCAAAAACCGCGCCGGCATCGTCACGCTGGAAGGCACGGCGAGCGTGCGCCTCAAAGCACAATGTGACCGCTGCGCTTCTCCGCTGGAATACAGCGCGCAGGTGCCTTTGGAGCACACCCTGGTTTTGCAGCGCAACTGCGAGGACGACGGCGAGCTGATCCTTCTGGACGGCTACCGTTTTTCGCCGGACGCTTTGGTTTGGGAAGATATTGTGCTGTCCATGCCGCAGAAAATGCTTTGTAAAGCGGACTGTAAGGGTCTCTGCCCGCAGTGCGGCGCGAACTTAAACGAGAGCATGTGCGGCTGCAAGCCCGCAGGCGACCCGCGTTTAGCGGCATTACGCGAACTCATCATTGAAGAATGATAGGGATATAATCTGGTTAAGAACGGAGTGATAGTATGGCAGTACCAAAGAGGAGAGTTTCTCATGCGCGCCGCGACAAGCGTCGTTCCAGTGTATGGAAGCTGAAGGCGCCCGCCATTGAAAAATGCAGCTGCGGCGAGTACAAGCTTTCTCACCGTCTATGCCCCGAGTGCGGAACGTATAAGGGCAGGCAAGTCGTGCAGAAAGAAGAAGCGTAATACTACCCCAACGAGCCTGCGGGTTCGCCGGGAATTTTGGTGTGCGCTGGAAAACGGCGGTGACGTTGGTCACCGCCATTTTCATCATGGGAGGGAAATATGCGCTACAGGGCTGTGTTCTTTGACCGCGACGGTACGCTGACCTATTTCAACCCCTCCAAAAAGACCTGGCGGGATGAGACTATTTCCGGCTGGAGCGGCACGCCGTTTGAACTGGATTATGAAAAAATGATGGCGCTGTTTCGCCTGGCCGCCGAGGACCGCCGCCCCTGGTACCGCAACGTGGAGGAGGAACGCGCGTTTTTCTTGCGCTATTACCGGCATTTGCTTGCAGGTGAGGGCGTGACGGAGAAGCTCGAAGAGCGTGCCGCGCTGCTGCATGACGCGCTCTGGTGCAACAACGACCGCCTGCTCTACCCGGAAGCAATGGAAGTGCTGGACTACTTCAAAGCGAGAGGCTATCAAATGGGCGTGATCAGCGACACCTCGCCTTCGCTGGAGCTGACCCTGCGGCAGCTGGGCTTGGGGGAATACTTCACTTCCTACACAGCCAGCTCTCTGGTGGGAGTGGGGAAACCCGACCCGCGCATCTATAACGCCGCGCTGAAGGCGCAGGGCGTAAAAGCGCAGGACTGCCTTTACGTGGACGACACCCTTGAGGAGGCTGACGGCGCGCGTGCGTTGGGCTTTACTTCGTTTTATTTGGATCGCAGCGGACAAGCGCAGGGCGAATGGGTCATCAGCGATTTGACGCAAATGATTGACTTTATAGAGGGACGCGTTCATGTGTGAAATCACCGCAATTACTCCGGGCTCACCCGCCGCGAAAAGCAAAATCGCGCCGGGTGACGTTTTACTGTCCGTCAACGACCACACGATTGAAGATGTGCTGGACTACCGGTTCTATGCCGCCGAGCGCAGGTTGAAGCTTGTGCTGCTGCGCAAGGGGAAAGAATATACCGTGCGGCTGCGCAAAGGGGAATATGAAGATCTCGGGCTGGAATTTACAGACGGTCTGATGGACAAGCAACGGCATTGTAAAAACAAGTGCGTGTTTTGCTTCATTGACCAGCTGCCGCCGAACCTGCGCAAAAGCATTTATTTTAAGGACGACGACGCCCGCCTGG
>JAVBSB010000013.1:0-3074 GCA_031547365.1 Oscillospiraceae bacterium
AAGTATTTTTGATCATTACAATTTCCATTATTCTGTTCGTCACAAACTGGCAGCTGGCTCTTTGTGTGATATTGCCTGTTCCGATTACGCTGTTCTTTATGCGGAAGTTTTGGCAGCGCATGTACCTCATGTATGACAAGCAGTGGATTTGCAGCCGCCGCGAGCGCAATGTCCTGCGCGACATTATACGCGGCATCCGCGTAGTAAAAACCTTCGGCGCGGAAGAACGCGAAATCGTAAAATTTTCCGATGCTTCCCGCAGGCTGGCTAAAGTCGCCAGCCGCAACGAGACCTTTTGGGCCTTCGTCAATCCGATGGCTAAAATTGCGCTGACCATAGGCGAGGTTTTAATGCTTTTTATCGGCGGGCGCATGGTACTGCGCGAGCAGATTACTACCGGTACACTGCTGCAGTTTATGTTGTTCGCGAATTTTCTCGGCGAACCGCTGCGTTGGATGGCGCATTTTCCGCAGTGGCTCGCGGAAACCAACACCAGCCTGATTAAGCTGTTCGAGATACTCGACGAGGAACCTACGATTGTAGCGGCGGAAAATCCTTCGCTTGAGCCAATTGATGGCTCTGTGCGGTTTGATAAAGTCCAGTTCGGCTACAAGGCGTATGAGCCGGTTCTGAAGGACATCAACCTTGACATAGCGCCGGGCGAAATGCTGGGTCTGGTCGGTCAGTCCGGCGCAGGTAAGAGCACCATCATCAACCTGGTTCTGCGCTTATATGATGCCGATATTGGTTCTGTTAACATCGGCGGGCGCAACATCCGCGATTACGATTATAATTGGCTGCGCGAGAACATCGGCGTGGTGTTTCAGGAAACGTTCCTTTTTTCGGGTAGCGTGTATGACAACATCGCTTACGCCAAACCCGCTGCGGCACCTGCGGAAATTTTCCGCGCGGCACGTCTTGCGAACGCGCATGAGTTCATCATTGCTCTGCCCGACGGCTACAACACCGTAGTCGGCGAGGACGGACACAACCTCAGCGGCGGCGAACGGCAGCGGGTCGCCATCGCCCGCGCAGTGCTGCGTGACCCGAAAATTCTGATTCTTGACGAAGCCACAAGCGCCCTTGACCCCGAAACCGAGCAAAAAATCCAGCAGGCGCTCGAACGCCTGATCAAGGGTCGCACAACGATCGCCATTGCCCACCGGCTGAGCACCCTGCGCCACGCAACCAGGCTGGCTGTCATCGACAAGGGCGGTGTTGCCGAGCTGGGTACGCACCGCGAACTGCTCGCAAAAAAGGGGATTTATTACGGGCTTGTCATGGCACAGCGCCAGATGAACACCAAGTAAAAATTCAGCAAAGCAGTCATCATTTTTCAGAAAGGCACATAAATTAGAACGGGCAGCGTTGCGGCTGCCCGTTTTTTCTATAAGCTTTCCTTTAGGACGGAGGTGCCAGAATGAAAAATTTGCTTGTTCGCCGACACCCGAGCCTCAATGACCTGAGCTCGGAGCGCCAGCAGAAAGCGATTCACGCCGCGCTCTGCGAGCATTTCTGTGTGCCTTTTGAAACGCATATTTCCGTACAAGTTATAAGCTCCGAACGAAAAGGAGCCTTGCACTGGGTTCACATACGCGCGCGCCTGGCAGAAAGCACGTTTGATTTATGTGTTATCATTGCAAATAAACGCGGTCAAATCCTGATCGGCAGAGACTTCACGAATCGTCCGAATTAGAAAAAAGCGCAGAGATTCCTTCATGGAATTTCTGCGTTGCCTTTTCAAAGTCGTTTTTTTATACATATTTCTACATAAAAAGCTGTTTCCTCGGGCGTTAACAATGAGCTGTCCAACAGTTCCATTGGTGGTTCCGTAATCCCTGCGTTGTCTCTAAGCCATCGGTTGAATTGCAGCGAAGACTCCAAATGCGCCTTATCCTTAATGTGTCGCCCTTTTCGCGCCCGTCTATCCATCGTTTTATCGTCACAGACAATGGCAAGGTAATGTATGGAAGTAAAAAGCGTTCTCTCTGGTAACCGTTCAAGCTGCTTCGGAGTTGTACAGCCACAAAGAACCACCGGTTTACCCGCTTGCGCAACATTAGCGCAAAGCCGCAGCTGAACCATGCGGTACGCACGATAATCGTCTTCCGGCGTATTGTAGCATTGATTCCAAATGATGTCGCTTTCTAAAACGACATACTCTGACTCACTTTGAAATAGTCGTTCGCAGGCTGTCGATTTCCCAACACAACTGGCTCCTGTTACAATAAACAATGGCAATTTTTTAGTGGTGGTCATGCCCTTCCTCTCTGCTGCAGCAATTATAACGTCAGTTACTTATATTGCTTTTAAGTTTTTTTATTTCTTCAGGCGTCAGCGCGCGCCATTGCCCCGCAGGCAAAAGCCCCAGTTTCAGCGGTCCGATTGCTGTGCGCTTTAAACGCATCACCTCAAGCTGCAGCGCCTCGCACATACGGCGGATCTGCCGGTTGCGCCCCTCGCGCAGAGTGAATTGCAGCACAGTACGCCCCTGCTCCTCAGTGAGCAGGCGAATTTCTACGGGCTGCGTGCGTTTTCCGTCCAACAGCATCCCGGTGGCGAGCGTATTGATCTGGTCTTCGGTCACCTGCCCGCGTAAAGTTACGCGGTAAAGCTTGGGTACATGGCTGCTCGGGTGCATCATCGCATTCGCCAGCGTGCCATCGTTGGTCATTAACAGCAGCCCTTCGGAGTCCTTGTCCAGCCGACCGACCGGGAACACCCGCACGGGCGCATTGGCAACAAGCTCCGCTACAGTGCGCGCGGCATGGCGGTCCCCCATTGTGGTGACATAACCGCGTGGCTTGTGCAGCATTAGATAGGCTAGCGTTTCGCGCTGCGCGTCGAGCTTTTTGCCGTCCACGGTTACCAGGTCTTTATTGGGATTGACCGAACAGCCCAGCTCCGCCTTGCGCCCGTTGACGGTCACGCGGCTCTGCAGAATCAGCTCCTCCGCGCCGCGTCGGGAGGCGATGCCCCGTTCGGCCAGATATTTTTGTAGTCGCACTTGATTTTCAGGCATAGTTGACCCTTCCATTATGTAAACCAGGTTCTGATCTTCCCCCAGATGCTTT
>JAVBSB010000170.1:0-7343 GCA_031547365.1 Oscillospiraceae bacterium
TTCTCGTTTGAGGGTACAGGCGAGGGTCTATCAGCCGACGTGCTTGCGGGTATGAAAAGCGATTCCTACGACCTCGTAATCGGCAGCAACGCTTTTATTCCCGGATTTGAAGACCAAATGATAGGCAAGCCGCGCAACGAGTTCTTCGACGTCAATGTCACGTTCCCCGCGGACTACCAGGAGGCATCGTTGCAAAATAAAGCGATTACCTTCAAATGCAAGATATTTGAAATACAGTCCGCGCCGTCGGAAATTACCGACGCTCTTGTTAATCAGCTGACCGGCGGTCAGCTTAAAACGAAGGCAGAGTTTTTAGCGTATGTTAAAGACAGTCTGAACGGTCAAAACATTAACGCTGCGTTTGAAGCAGCGTATGCGAAAACCGAAATTAAGGGTATTCCTGAAAAAGAGCAGAAATATCAAGACGATCTGCTTGAAAAAGACGCACAGCGCGCAGGTGTCAGCGTTGAAGAATATATTCAGGGGCAAAACCAGCAGGCGCAGATCACCCTGGAGCAATACAACAAAGACACACGCGACGAGAGCATTAAGCGCGAAATGTTTGCGTTTGCCATTGCACAAAAAGAGAACATCACCGCAAACGACGAAGACATGCAAGCCCTGTTGAACGACATTCGTAACAACAATCAGGAAACGGGGACCGACGGCGAAATTTATTCCAAATACGGCGGCAAGGGTCGCTTGATACGCAGTGTAATACAAAACAAGGTTGCGGAATTTATTTACCAAAACGCAAAAGATTCTCCCTATGTTGCAGATGCAGCTGAAACCACCACGGCAAAACCGTAATCCGGCCAAAACAGCAATCGTCTGTTTATGCATATAACACATATTTTTGAAGGAGGAGACCCCTGTATGACAAAGAAAATACTTGCAATCCTGGCAGCGCTTTGTTTGGTTGCTGCTATGGGCTCCGTAGGCGCTTCGGCAGCCGTTATGAAAAATGATGCTGAATTTAACATCCTTGTCATCCCCGACGCGCACCAAAATGCGGACGAAGATCTCAACCTGACTGCGTATATCACCTCTGCGATTAATTACAGCAATGCACAGACAAACAAGCTGGATCTTGTTATTTTCTTAGGCGATAACACCGCCGGCTCCGGCTGTAAAAGCATAGATGCGCTCAAGACAAGCATCGCCCGCATACTTGCGCCGGTCCAGGCGGCAAACATTCCGTTTACGCTGGTGTTCGGCAACCACGACTATGGCGACATCCCTGAGGACGTAAAAGCCGGCTTTACAAAAGCAAATCTGCTGCAGCTTTACAAGGACGCAGATACAAGCGGTCTGTTCCTTACGCCGGACGCAGAATTTGCCTCGGAAAAGGGTGGCGTCACAAACTTTAAGTATAGCATCTACAACAGCGATGAAACACCGTTCGCGAACATCTTCCTGTTTGACACGGGCTCCAAAGAAGCCGGTCAGGATGGGTATGATTATGTGCGCAAGGATCAGCTGGACTGGTTTAAAAGCGTGAACGACGCATCAATCCCCGCGCTGGTGTTCCAGCACATCGCTCTGCCGCAGGTTTATGAAGGCTTCTTCATTAAATCCCCCTTCAATTGGAAGCTGCCCGGCACAAAGAACATCCTCGGCAAGAACTACTTCGGCATCCCGAACAACGTCAACATGGTCGGCACCGCGCTGGAAGCTCCCTGCCCGCCCAACTATGAAGACGCGGAGCTTGGCGAGTGGGCTGCCATTACCGAATCCGGCAACGTAAAAGCCGCGTTTTTCGGTCACGACCACGTGAATAACTACATCGAAAAGTTCCCGGATCAAAAAATCGACCTTGTTCAGCTGCCCGGCACCGCATGGAACGGCTCCTACGGAACTTATCTGGTGCGCGGCGGTTCGTTCGTCACCCTGCGTACCGTCAACGGTCAAGTCAGCTATACCCATGACTTTTTCACCTATCGCCAGGCTTCGCGCGTTGCGGGTTCCGGCGTGCTGTCCACCGTCAAGGGCTTTGATGACCTGATTTATACCGTTCCCTTCCTGTTCCAAAACCTTTTTATTGACCTGTTTGCGCCCATCCGCTGGCTAGGCGGCAGCTTCTAAGTCACAGAAATTTACCATGAACAACGCGTGCGTTGCGAGCATAAGCCCGGGGGCGTACCGCGCTCCCGGGCAATGCTTATTGTTTGTGTTTGCGCTCTGATGCGCTACCATTCCGGAGGGATTATTATGAATAAACTGAAAGAAATCTGCAGAAAAACCAACGCATTTATTAAGCGTTATACGATTTTACGCTGGGTGTTTGGCATGGGGTTGGCAGTGATTTCGCTGCTGCTGCTATCCGCTTTTTTCTACAACGCCTTTACGCCGCACTATTTTAGCGCCTATCGCGCGAATACCGCCGGCTTTATTATTTGGTGGCTGGTGATTTTAGGAACAGGCGTTCCCGCAGGGTTCATGCTGCGCAAGGCGATTTTGAACCTGAAAAACAAAACCGGCGCCAAAAACGACACAGACGATTCCGGTAACACAGAGACCGCAGAAGCGGACCTTTGATTATAAACCACCCATCTTTCATGAGGAGTGATCCGATTGCCACAGGCAAAAGCCCCGCAAAAAAAGAAGCCTGCCGCGAAACCCGCCGCAAAAAAGAACACAGCAGCTAACAAAAAAGCCATTGAACAGGCCAGAGAAAAACAGGCCGAGGAAAATCTGCACCGCAGCCGCATGATGCACGCCTATATGCTGGGCTTGTTTACGCTGCTGCTGCTGGTAATTGCGCTCATACCCGGACAAAGCCTCTGGCTGTCGATGCATAATGCCCTCTGGGGATTTTTTGGCGTCATATTGCTACCATGCACGGTTGTTTCATTTTACTGCTGTAGCATCTGGCTTCGCAACCGCAGTTTGACCGAAGCATGGCTGACATTGCTTTTCCAAACGCTGCTGCTGCTGTTTTTTGCCGCGGCGATCTTTGTATTGGCGCACAATCAAGACCAGCTTGACGGAGAAAATTTCTGGACGCTGGTCATGTCCTCCTTTGAGCATAGCGATGCGCAATGGACACTGCCTGAAATTATTAGCAACGGCGGCTTTTTCGGCTCAATGCTGGGTGCCGGACTCGCCATAGGCTGTGGAAAAGGCGGTGCCGCGGTGATTACCATACTGCTTACCTTAGCTGCCATCCCAATGGCGCTGCCAATGGTTCAGCAATCCTTGATCAATAAAATCAGCGGGCGATGGGGCGCAGACGCGCCGCCGCGTCCCGAAAAACATAAGCCCGAAAAATCGGACAAAAATGAGAAGCCCACTAAATCCGAAAGTCCGACACATAAGTCGTCAGTCCGTTCGTTGAATGACGAACTGGACGAGCTTGAACAGATCGGCCGCGAACACAGCAGCAACCGCAACCCTTTTAAGCGTAAGCCCGTGGATATTTCGGTGGATGCTGCGGCTAGCGGAATTGCAACCGTAGCGGAGCTTGAGCCGTTAGGCAATATAGCCGATGCCGCCGCAGGCGCTTTGGCTGATCAGGTGTCGCAGACCGGAACAAAGCGCAAAGCAGCGCAGTCTGCGGGTGACGAAGCATCGCGGGCTGCGATGGACGCATTGCTGCGCGATGCGGCTGATCCGGATAAAGCAGGTCTGCAAGATGACTACCAGTCTCCGCCGCTCAGCTGCCTGGCTCCGCCACGCGCCGCAGGCACGCGACCTGACAGCGGCGAAGAAGATATTATAGCGCGCAGGCTGCTCAGTACGCTTGATAGCTTCGGTGTCACAGTGGAGCTGGTCGGGCGCAGCCGCGGTCCCGCAGTTACGCGATATGAACTGCGCCCTGCAGAAGGGGTAAAGATCAGTAAAATTACCGCGCTTTCCGACGACATCGCCATGCGCCTTGCTGCCACAAAAGTGCGTATCGAAGCCCCCATTCCCGGCAAGCCCGCCGTAGGGGTGGAGGTGCCAAACCGTGTGCGCGCAATCGTATCTCTGCGCGAAATCGTGGACAGTGATACCTACCGGGCGGGGACCGCAAAATCCATGCTCACTGTGGCGCTTGGCAAGGATATTGTCGGCGACCTGGTCTGTGCAGACCTCGCAAAGCTTCCGCACCTTCTGATTGCAGGCACCACAGGCTCCGGTAAATCAGTATGTATGAATACACTGATTCTCAGTCTGATGTATAACGCCTCGCCGAACGACGTAAAAATGGTGATGATCGACCCGAAGCAGGTCGAATTCAATATTTACAGCGGAATTCCGCATCTGCTCTCCCCTGTTGTGAGTGATCCGCTGAAGGCCGCAGGTGCGCTGGGCTGGGCGGTCAACGAAATGGAACGGCGCTACAGCCGCATCAGCGAGCAGAACGTTCGCGACCTCGACAGCTATAACAATATTGCCAAGATGCAGAACGACCTGCCCCGTATGCCGCGCATTGTTTTGTTCATCGACGAGCTTTCGGATCTGATGATGGTTGCGCCGAGCGACGTTGAGGATTCTATCCAGCGGCTTTCGCAAAAGGGCCGCGCAGCAGGGATGCACTTGGTGGTTGCGACGCAGAGACCGAGCGTAGACGTCATCACGGGCGTAATTAAAAGCAACCTGCCCGGGCGCATTGCGCTAAGCGTCGCCTCGCAGATCGACTCGCGTACGATTATTAACAGCGCCGGCGCGGAGCAGCTGCTGGGCAACGGCGACATGCTGTTCAGCATCAACGGCGGCAACAACGCCGTGCGCGTGCAGGGCTGCTTTGTCAGCGACGCGGAAGTGCGTAAGGTGGTTAGCTTTGTTAAGGAAAAGGACGCAACCAACGCAGGCTACGACAGCAGCGTGGTGGAGGAAATCGACCGCAACGCCGTAGCCGCCGCACGCGGTAAAAAGAAAGGGACCTTTGACCTTTCGGACGACGATACTGACGAAGACCCCATGCTGGATTCGGCGATTGAAGTGGTGGTCGCCGCGCAGATGGCAAGCACGACCATGCTGCAAAAAAAGCTAAAGCTGGGCTATGCCAGAGCGTCGCGGCTTGTGGACTTACTCGAAGCAAAGGGCGTTGTCGGTCCGTCTGAGGGCGCAAAGCCGCGTAAAGTGCTCATGAGCCACGCACAATGGCAGGAATACTCAATGATTGCGCCGGAAAAACGAGGCGCATTTGGAGGCGCGGAAGAGGAATAAGCAACGCTAACCTTTAAATAACATGCAGCCGCTGAAACATCAAGTTTCGGCGGCTGTTTGCATAATATATCTAAATTAACCCAATACGATGAACTTTAAACAAGCCTATCATTTAAAATAAACTTAACCATATATGGGTAAGTGAGGCAGTAATATGACATATTCCGACATTATAACTGTAAGAGTTTTAGCCCTTTGCGCCGAACAAAATATCACAGTCAACAAACTCGCAACACGTTCGGGCATGACCCAATCGACGCTTGAAAACATTATTAAGGGTCGCACAAAAAGCCCCGGGCTGCGCACGTTGCACCGCATTGCGCAGGGTCTTGGTATGACGCTTTCACAGTTTCTGGATTTTCCGGAGATAGAGGAGACGCAACTGGAGGATGAATGATACCATCTGCATTTTAATGAGGAAACCAATGCCCACACGCGCCCGCAAGCGATTATGTTTTGATTTATTCGCGGTTGTTCTCGCCTTGACGCTGTTTTTTTCCTTAACCGCCTGCAAAATTACAGGCAGCCATGTTGCCCCGCCGAATACAGCGCTTTCTGTACATTTCATCGACGTAGGACAAGGTGACTGTGCGCTGATTGAGACACAGGGACACTACATGCTGATTGATGGCGGTGAGCGCGGAAGCGAAGCCGCTGTAATAAAATATCTGAAGCGGCTAAAGGTGCAGCGCCTCGACTATGTCGTAGCAACACACCCGCACAGCGACCACATCGGCGGCTTAGCCTATGGCGTGCTGGAGGAATTCCCGGTCGGCACTATAATTGCGCCGAAATGATCCCAGCAAAACACACCCACGACCGAGACATATTTAAAGCTTATGCAGGTGGTTTACGCACTGACAAAGCAGGGTACAAAAGCGGAATATGCCAAGCCCGACATGGTCTATGCCCTGGGCGCGGCAGCCTTTACAATACTGGGGCCGTTGAGCGAGGATATTGAAAACCATAACAACAACTCCGTTGTACTGCGCGTGGTCTATCAAAACAGCGCCGCTCTATTCACAGGCGACGCGGAAATACAAGCCGAAAACGCTCTTGTGGAGCAATATGGCGCCGGACTACAGGCGGGGTTGCTTAAGGCAGGGCACCACGGCAGCAAAACCTCGTCAAGCGATGCGTTTTTACGGGCAGTGCGCCCTGATTATATCACCATTTGCTGCGGCATTGGAAATACCTACGGTCATCCGCACAAACAGACCCTCAGGCAATGCAAACAGCTCGGCATAAAGGTCAGGCGCACCGACATAAACGGCAACATCGTATTCGATACGGACGGAACAGTTTGGGTGCCGAGAGACTAAACGGCGATGCTGTCATTTAAATAAAAGGAATAAATGCGCGTTTCGGCCACCTCCATACCAAAGCAACGCTCCATTGCGCGGCGGTAGTAGGACAATTGCGCCGCATAGCGTTCACGCAGAACCTCGAGCGTATCAACATGATCGGTCTTGTAGTCCAGCAGCACATATGCGCCGTTTTCCTCAAATGCGCAGTCTATAATTCCCTGCACCACAACGAATTCATCCTTCACATCCTCAGGCGTTATCAGCGGATCCTCCGCCGTTAGCTCCGACACAGGGATGCGCAGGGTGAACTTTTTTTCGCGTAAAATCTGTTTTGATGCCAATATACGCGCGGCAAACGTACTTTTAAAAAACACACGCAGCTTATCACGATCAAGAGCGGTACAATCGCCCCGGCTTAAAAAGCCTTTTTTATGCAAGCGATCAACCTCACTGTCAAGGTCAGCGCATGCGCATGGATAGTCAGCATATTGCAAAAACGTATGCATCGCCGTGCCGCGCTGCGCCGCTGTGACGCTGCCCTGCTGAATAAACGAAGGTCGCGACGTAAACATAAACTGCGCCTGCTGCTGCTTTTCCGTAAGCTCCGATACGGCGCTTTTTGTCACGATACGGCTTTGGCTTAAATGCATGTAAGGATAGCGATATTCCAGCCGCTGCCGCACAAATTCCCGCAGGGGTGTGCCGTCGGGCGTGAGCGTTTGCTCAAGCATGGCTTTTTCGCCCTGCAATGGCTCTGAAACCGGCATAAAGAAAGCCACTTGCTGCTTTGAGGGCAGTATAATGTCCGAAGAAAGACCTGCCGCCTGCCGTAGTATGTGGGCATCCGGGTGGCGCACAAAGACACTGAGCAGCCAATCGGCA
>JAVBSB010000137.1:0-8253 GCA_031547365.1 Oscillospiraceae bacterium
TCGTTTCGAATTCGACGGGAATTGATTTTATCAATTCTGTCTTGTTATTCTCAAAATGATACAATAAAATCTCTATTTCCTTCCACGTGAATTGCAATAGTAGTTTATGATCATTTAATGCTGCAATCCCCTCAGCTTAAAAAATAAGAAGTTCTCATTATCTTTTCATTTATTTATGACAAAAATCAACAGAAAAACAGATGAAAGAGGACTCAGCGCAACACTGAGTCCTCTTTATATTTATTGCATTTTACTTAGAAAAAACTTTCTTAAAATAGCGGATGGGATTGCCGCCTTCGATATAACCGTTGTTGCCGAAGAAGTAAATGTTTTGCTGCGTGATCCAGCCCAGGGCGCTTTCGACCTGCTTCTGGAACCAGGTTTGCTCATAGACAGGCGAAAGCTTGCCGTGTTTGCGCAGGATGTTATTGACCGCGTTGGTTGCTGCCTCGCAGCGCTTTGCGTCGCCTACGGTAAGGGCGCGCACGGCATAACCTTCCTGAATCGCAGCCTGCAATTCCTTCTTTTGCGCCGCGTTGAGCTTGCCCTCTTTCAGCAGCGCTTCCGCGTCCTTCAATCTCCAGCGGCGCAGCTCGTTGGTGTTCATGGCATAGTTGAACTGCGGATAGTTTTTCGGGTCGGTATGGACATCCATGCCGGGGGTGAGAAGAAGCTTCGTCGCTAGGTGCAGCACTGCGTCGTTGCGACCAACTTCGTGGTGCTGCCCGAGGAAAATCCACGTATTGTCGGGTAAAACAGCCGTCGAGCAGTCCACTGTGCGGTCGGGAGAGATGTAGCCTGCTTTTTTTGGCTTATAATCGGCGGGCAGCTTTTTACCCGGCGCGGCGCCCTTAGCGCCCATGCTGGCGTTTTTCACGCCGATGATGCCGTCCGAATTGACTTTATTACGGGAGGCTGTACCCGCAAAGAAGGTGTATTCGACGTCGCCAAACGCCAGTCCTGAACCCGCGATGGAGTTGATATGTACGCCCGCCGCAACTGCTTTTTTAACGTTTTTAGCAAGATTCAACTGTGCCGTGTGATAGCTGTCCGTCTTAGCGCGCAAAACCTTATGCGCGTCGTCGCTGAGGTACATCTTCGCCAGCTCATCATAGCGGTCGCAGGGTACCATCGCCCAGAATTGCGTACAGTTGCGCATAATGGTATCAAACACGCCCAGCCACGCAGTGGAAATAATGCTTTCAAACAATTTGTTGGGCATCATACGCATCACCAGATCGACAAGGTAGCCAATGGAGGTATCCCAGCCGTCTGCAATGTTCGCGTCTTTACTGAATATCATGGGGAACCAGTCGCGGTAGAGGAAGTTTTCGTCGCGATTAAACTTGTGCCCGAACAGATCCGCCAGCAAGTCAGTGCCATCCGAGGCTGAAACGACATTAATGACCTGGTCAAGCTTTTTATGTCCGTAGCGCTCAATGTAGCCGGTAAACAACGTTCCGCCAAGGCTGACGTTGATCAGGTTGACCTTGCTGTGACCTGTCTCTTTGCGCACAAAATCAATATATTTTTCCAGTTCATCAATGTTATCCCAGACTTCGCCCACAAGATTAAAGGCAAAGAAATACACGTGGTCATCCCCGACGGTTTCGAGCACTTCATCCAACGGAACGTTGACTTCAAGCGCCACGCGGCGTTCTTCCGCCTCCATGTCCGCTACCCGCCCGATGATATTCGTGCGCAGGTCGTGCACGTGCTTGCCGGTATTGTCCACGCGCTGCGGCTCAAACAGCTGGCAGACCAGCTTATAAATCGACTTAGTCAGTCCGACATCGTGCTGCAGCAGCAGCGACCCGAGCAGCGCAAAGATGACCGGAGCCAGCTTCATTTCGCGCGTATCGGGAAAGACGATGCCGCCTTTTAGTTCAGTCGGTTTTCCATTTTCATAATATACGGTCTCGGACTGCGCAATACCCGGCAGTATAATTGAAGGGGAATATTTGCAGGGCTTTGCTTTTGTGCAGTGGTTAGGGTTGACATACGCCGCCTTTTTGGTCGTTTGGGGTTTTGCATCAGCTGCGGCTGCAGGAATTGCCAGCGCTGTAGCCAGCAAACCGAAGGTCAAAACCAGCGCGAGTATCTTCTTAACCATCTCCATGCTCCTTTTTTGTTTATTGTGTGGGGCTTTATTTTTTCGGATTGATCTTTTTTGATATGCCGAGCGCAATCGCGCTCGCCGCGGCGAGCGACGCAACCAAGGACACCTGCCGGAGATAGGGTCTGAGCGAGCCAAAGCTTGAGGGCTGCATATCAATGAGCACCTTCGTGCGCATATCGAGATCGTAGTCAGGAGGCAAGATCATCTCGTCCGTAACCAGATAGGTTTCGTAATTTTTCATGTCGTTTTCGTCAAAGCGGAACATGCGTACGCCGCGTTTTCTGCCCGGACCGTAGGAGCTGTAGCCCGCGCCGGGCGAATAACCCAGGTCTATGCCGCGCACGTTACCGCTGAAGCCATTTTTATGGTCATGACCGAAGAACATGCCGAGCATTTCGCCTTTTTCCAGCGCAGCGTCAAACAGACCCGCGTTTACGTCGGGGCTCGAAGGCAGCTCGCCCATAAACGAGCCGCGCACCACTTTATCGCGGTCAAGCTTGTAGAACTTCCCTGCATGATTGCGGAAGCCCTCGAGCGCGCCGGGGGAACGCGGCACTTCTTTATAAAGTTCAAGAATTTCTTCTACCGGCACATGCATGTAGAGCATGGACGGCACATAGCCGCCGTTTTTCTCTGCATAGTCATCGCGTTGCGCGCGGTACCAATCCACCTGCGCGGGGTCAAGCGGAGAATAGCCCAAGCCTGCCGGTCCGTGAGAATCCAGCATATATACCAGCAGCGCCGCCTTATCCGCCTTGGAGGACTGCACGGGAATCACATGGTTTGCGTAGCCGGGAACACCCTCGGGGCTTTCTTGTGCAAGGCACAAAGGATTCTCCTGATAGTAGCGCACCTGCGCCTGCGGCTCCATGGGAGCGTCATGGTCGTGGTTGCCAAAGTTAAAGCTGAACGGAATTCCTCTTGCGCTAAGCGGCTCAAGCA
This sequence comes from Oscillospiraceae bacterium, assembly GCA_031547365.1. Classification (GTDB taxonomy): domain Bacteria; phylum Bacillota; class Clostridia; order Oscillospirales; family Acutalibacteraceae; genus WRMQ01. The sequence continues at coordinate 3,062 of JAVBSB010000137.1, forward strand.
GCTGGTCGATTGTTTTGGTAATCATTTGCCTGCGCTCTTCGTCTTTTGCAAACTTCAGCGCCAGACTGTAGCCCATGATCTGGTCGCCTGTCAGGACGACAAAGTCCGGCTTTTCTTTGTCAAGCACAGCATTGAGCATCTCAACTGTACGCGAGTGCAATCCGTTGCTGTCTTGGATATCCGAGATCTGCATCACTGAAAAACGACCGTTTTCATGAAAGCGCAGGGTTGGTCTTTCTTGTTCCGACATGCGTTAGTTCCTCCGCTATTTTAATCTAAGCAGTATTATATCACATATAAAACAGAATTGCAATGCCCAATGCGTATGCTTTTTTGCGGGTCAAGCTTCTGAATTTCAAACGAAAAGCCCCTTGCTTACAGGCAAAAAAAGCGGATTTTTTTGTGAATACTGCTAATTTCTTATTTGGAATATTCCGAATTTTTCCGTCTTTTTTGTGCAAGATGACAAAGATGTGCGAAATTCAATAAAACAATTTCTTTTTTTATTGAATTGTGTTATAATACCTTTGGTTAAACTCTTGAGTATCACTTTCATTTCGCCAAAGGAGATTAATTGCATGACAGCTTGCGACCGTACCGAAGGCTCATTCCCTTCCTCCTCCGGTCTTGCAGATATCTTTTACCGCGTATGGACGCCTGCCAACAAATCGCCGAAGGGCGCAATACAAATCGTCCACGGAATGGCGGAGCACGGCGAGCGGTATGAGGGCTTTGCGCAGGCGCTTTGTGCTGCCGGCTACGACGTTTGGGTGATGGATCAGCTCGGTCACGGCAAAAGCGCCGATGACGATCAGCTCGGTTTTTTTGGTCATGAGCACGGTTGGACAAACCTTGTCAGCGACATCCGTCTTATGACGCGCCGCATGCGCGATACATATCCCGATAATTTGCCCGTCTTTTTATTTGGACACAGCATGGGTTCTTTTTTAGCGCGCGCGTATTGCGAGCGTTACAGCGAAGACCTTGCGGGCGCTGTTTTTTGCGGGACAAGCCCTCCAAACCCAGCCTCGTCCGCAGGCATACTTGTGGCAAAGCTTATCGCGGCATTCCGCGGCGAAACGCACCGCAGCAGCTTGCTTGACAACATCGCGTTCGGCGCTTATAACAACAAATTCCCCGGCACGCCGCGCACAAGGTTCGATTGGCTTAACACCGACCCCGATGAGGTTGACAAATACATCGCGGACGACCGTTGCGGATTTTTATTTACCACGCGCGGCATGATTGATTTGTTCACCGTGTTAAAGTCCGTTTCGGACAAGCGTTGGTTTGCTTCGATGCCGTATCAGTTTCCGATTCTTCTAATCGCGGGCGAACAGGATCCCGTGGGCGATTACGGAAAAGGCGTAGAGCTGGTTGCGCGTAAATTGCGCGACGCGGGCGGCAATAAGGTCACCTGCCAAATCTACCCCAAAATGCGGCACGAAATCCTGCTTGAGCCTGAGCACCAGCTGGTGTATGACACCGTAATTAATTGGCTAAACAGCGCAATCGAATCATAAGCGAGCGCGCTTGTTATATTACTGCGGCGTGTGCCGTTAATAAAAGAATGAGGTGATATCTCACGAAAACACTGCTCATTTTTCACAGCAATCGTAACGCTGTCCGTGCCTTGTGCGAAACCGCAGTTATGGATGATGTGGACGTGCTTGAACTGCGGCCGCGTTACAAAAAACGCCCGTTGCTCGACGACATGATCAGCAGCTACTGTGCCTTGGCCGGTCGGGGTATTCGACTGGCTCCGCTGGATATCGACTTTGCAAAGTATGACTCTATCTTTCTGGTCGATTCCTTACGCCTGTTTTCACCCAGCGCCGAATGCAATGAATTCCTCTATCGCTGTGACTTAGGCGGCCGCGATGTCAACTGCCTGGTAAGCAATCGTATGCGCTTTTTCGGTCACGCAGGCCGTATGCTGCGCAAACGCATCCGCCTGGCAGGCGGCGTGTGCCGCGGAATAACATTCATATCCGAATCGGATCTCCGCGAAGAGGAAACACTCAACGTGCTCGCGCTACAACAACAGAATTAACAGCAAGCAAACTCTACCTTTTTTGACTTTTTGGCTATGAGCCACCCCTCTTGTCCCGCCGACTGCGCGTTGGCTGCGGACAAGAGGGGCTTTTTGTTTGAATATTTTGGATATAAAACAAAGCTTAGTTTTGTTTTATGGTCTCCAGCAGACCGCCCGCTTCGATGATTCTCCGCAAAAACGGCGGGAATGGTTCTGCGCTGTAGGTCTTGCCCTGCGTAAGATTCACGATACTGCCCTCGTCCAGATTCACCCGCAGTTCATCCCCCGCCCGGATTTCGTCCGCCTGCGGGCATTCCAGAATGGGCAAGCCGATATTCAATGCGTTGCGGTAGAAAATCCGCGCGAAGGTGCAGGCGATTACCAGCGAGATGCCCGCCGTTTTGATCGCCAGCGGCGCGTGCTCGCGGGAGGAACCGCATCCGAAATTCTGCCGCGCAACGATGATGTCTCCCGCTTTGACACGGGTAACGAATTCCGCATCAATATCTTCCATGCAGTGCTTTGCAAGCTCCTGCGCATCGGAGGAGTTCAAATAGCGCGCGGGAATGATCACGTCGGTATCCACATTATCTAAATATTTATGTACATTGCCTTGGATTGTCATAATAATTCACCTTTCTAAAAAATCACCGAGGTTGCGTGATAAACCCCTGAATGACCGTCTCGGCGGCAACGGCGGGGCTTGCGAGGTAGACCTCGCTTTGCGGATGACCCATGCGGCCAACAAAATTGCGGTTGGTCGTCGCGACGGCGCGCTCCCCTGCTGCAAGGATGCCCATGTGCCCGCCCAGGCACGGCCCACAGGTGGGCGTGCTGACGGCGCAGCCCGCTTGCATGAAGATATCAAACAGACCCTCGTGCATACAGTCAAGCCAAATCTGCTGCGTGGCGGGGATGATGATACAGCGCAGCCCTTCGGCGATATGGCGGTCCTTCATGAGCGCCGCGGCGATGCGGAAATCTTCGATGCGGCCGTTGGTGCACGAGCCGATCACGACCTGGTCCACGGAGATGCGTTCACCCGATTGCTCCAAAGCGTCAACCGTGCGGGTGTTGGAAGGCAGGTGCGGAAAAGCCACTGTGGGCCGCAGGGCGCTCAGGTCGATCTCTATCACCTCTGCATAATCGGCATCGGCATCGGCTTCAAACGCCTGCCACGGGCGCTTCGCCCTGTCTTTCACATATGCCAGCGTAACTTCGTCCACGGGGAAAATCCCGTTCTTCGCGCCGCATTCAATCGCCATATTCGCGATGGCAAGGCGGCTGTCCATGGTGATGTTCGCCACGCCGCTTCCCGTAAATTCCAGCGAGCGATACAAAGCGCCGTCGACACCGATCCTTCCAATCAGGTGCAAAATGAGGTCTTTTCCGCTGACATGCGGCTGAAACGCGCCCGTTAATACGATTTTAATCGCAGCGGGGACTTTAAACCAGGCTTTGCCTGTGGCAAGGGCGGCGGCCAAATCCGTAGAGCCCACGCCCGTGGAAAACGCGCCCAGCGCGCCGTAGGTGCAGGTGTGGCTGTCCGCGCCGATGACGCAGTCACCTGGCACCACCAAGCCCTGCTCGGGCAGCACCGCGTGTTCTACGCCCATACGGCCGACGTCAAAAAAGTTTTTCACGCTGTGCTTCTGCGAAAAATCGCGGATCAGCTTGCAGTGCTCGGCGGACTTAATGTCCTTATTGGGCGTGAAGTGATCCAGTACAAATACAGCCTTATCGGCATCGTACAGCGCCGGAATGCCCGCCTTTTCAAATTCGTGAATCGCCACGGGCGTTGTTACGTCGTTGCCCAGCATAAGGTCTAAGTTGGCTTCAATCAGCTGACCCGCACGTACTTCGGGCAGACCCGCGTGCGCAGCCAGTATTTTTTGTGTCATTGTCATTGCCATGGTTATGTTTCCTTTCTAAATGTTGCTACCCCTCCAGCAGCTTGAATACGATCGAATCCACCAGGGCTTCCCAGCTGGCCTCGATGATGTCGTGCGATGCGCCGACGGTGGTCCATTGCTGTGTGCCGTCGCCGGAGGTGATCAACACGCGTACTTTCGTGCCGGTACCAACGGTCGATTCCATGATGCGTACCTTATAGTCCAGCAGCTGCACCTTCGCCAGTACGGGGTAGAACTCCCGCAGGGCTTCGCGCAGTGCCAAGTCCAGCGCGTGGACGGGACCGTCGCCTTCCGCCGCGGCGATTTTTACCTGCCCATTGACGCGCAGCTTCAGAGTGGCTGTGGCGCTGCATTCGTTGTGATAGGGCAGTTGATCCAGCACCTTGTAGCTGATCAGCTCAAAAAAACAGGGCAGCTCCTCGTGGCATTTTCGGATCAGCAGGTCGAACGAGGCATCCGCGCCCTCAAAGCTGTAGCCCTCGAACTCACGGTTCTTCAGCGCTTCCACAATGCGCGGCAGGGTCGGATCTTCGGCAGTGATGTCCGGGAACATGCGCTGCACGCGGGGCAGTACAGCCGCTTTACCCGTGACCTCGCTGACCAAAACACGGCGGCGATTCCCCACGCAGGCAGGGTCAATGTGCTCAAAGCTGGCGGGGTTTTTCAGCACGCCGTCCGCATGCATGCCGCCTTTATGCGTAAATGCGCCGGAGCCCACAAAGGGCATATTTCTGCGCACGCTGGTGTTGGCGATGGACGCCACCTGCAGCGCGCACTCGGTCAGGCGGGCAAGATTTTCGGGCGGGACACAGTCATAGCCGAGCTTAAGCTGTAAATTCGGCAGTATGGCGCTGAGGTTAGCGTTGCCCACACGCTCGCCAAAGCCAAGGAAAGTCCCCTGCACCATACACGCGCCGGCTTCGACTGCAACGCAGGAAACAGCCGTCGCCATACCGCAGTCGTCGTGCGCGTGGACGCCTGTCTTACTCTGTGGGAACTGCGTGCAGACTGCGTGTACGATTTCCGCCACATTCCACGGAAATACCGCGCCGTTTGTATCGCAAAGTGTTAGCGCCGCCGCGCCGCCGCGCGCCGCCGCCTGTAGGGTCTGCATTGCATAAGCGGGATCAAGCGCATAACCGTCGAAAAAGTGCTCCGCGTCGAAAATGACCTCCCGCCCCTGCCGTACAAAAAAGCGGCAGGTATCCTCGATCATGGCGAGGTTTTCAGCGAGGGTTGTCTTT
>JAVBSB010000065.1:0-10940 GCA_031547365.1 Oscillospiraceae bacterium
CGCACCAGACTGGTCATATGACACAACAGCATATATTTTTAAGGTAACAGTAGAGCGCGACGGCAATGTTCTGAAGGTGTTGATTGACGGCAACGAAGTTGGCAGCGTCAGCGTAGATACCGGCGGCACCGTTTTCTACAATTCAAGCACCGCTTCCTCAAGCACATGGACTTTATACGAACCAACGCTTGAGCCAGAGCTCCAAGCCCGGTATGATCAGCTGGTTCCGTATCACCTTGATCGCGCCCTTGAATATACCGTTTGGTATACTACTAAATATGCTATTCACACACAGTTTGACTTGCATAACGGGCTTCGTACCACTCCGGTTCTTGGCATAGGTATGTGCGGAGACGCCAGCAAATCAGTTCCCAACAGCAAGATATTCGTATATGATCAAAACAGAGACAATACCAGGACGGCATTGGCTGTGGCGTTGGGATCAGAATCGCATGGTTCTTTTCTAACTTCGCAGCAAATAAAGGATTTATTTGATATAGACATCGTACATACCAGTATTACAGAAGAGTATGCGCGCTTTTTAGGCATCATGCAGCCAATCGTTTGGATTTATGAAGCCAGCCAAATGGATCCTGTTACGGGAGCAAGCTTTGAGGTAACCAACGTCAACGACTGGCCGGGGTATGAGCCGTTCTCCTCTGCGCGCGGCTATGCGCAAGGGGGCGCTAACACCGCAGCGCTGGCAAAGGTGATTACGCACATCGAAGCGATGATGGCGGCATATAACAACAATAACATTGCGGGCGACGGCATAACTTCTCTGGAGCTTCAATATAACCCTGGCACCAAAAAAATGACTTTCGTCCACAAGGGTTACCAGCCTGCAAAGTATATGACGCAGCTCTCCTGGTCCGGCGACGTGACCGGACTGACCGTAACCATCGACGGCACGGACTATGTCAATGCGGCCAATACCGGCGTCGCGGTCACAAAGGCAAGCAACATTACAGTCAACTACACAGGCACGGGCTCTGTCTCCTTTGCCCTGAATGACAGCCAGCTCTATCTTAAAAAAGACAGCATCCGCGGCGACCGTCTGGTCGAAAAAACACCGGATCCCATCGACCCGGCGCAGCCTGTTGTCACCGGCTTTGCGGAGTTTGGTCACTTGAGAGCCGAGATGACGTTTAACGCGAGCGGAACAGGCGACGAATTCACCTTCCGCAACACGTTTGGCACAGAATTTGAGTTCTTTAAACAAGACCGGAATGACACTCCATTGGACGGCGTAGAGTTTGAGCTATACAAGTGCGCCTATACCGGCACGCACACGCACGACGCGCTTGCAACAGGCGAGGTCGGCAACTGCTGGGGAACCACTTACTTTAAATCGGCGACCAGCACCGCACCGGACGGCAAGGTATCCTTCGGAAACCTGCCAAACGGCGATTACATGCTAGTAGAAACCAAAACAAAAGCCAATCTCCAATTGCCGCTTGGGCAGTGGCTGGTTCACGTGGATGCCGCCGCAACAAATAAAATCACAATTACCGCACAAGGCGATCCGCCGCCGCCGGCATTCTTTGTTAAATCCAACGCGTTCGTTTTAATTAACTACCCGGAATTCGTTATGCCGCGCGCGGGCAGCCTTACAGGCTTGCTGTCCACCGTCGGCGGAGTCGCTTTGCTTGGAGGCGCGCTGTTCCTGGCATTTGACATGCTGGCTCGCAAGAAAAAAAAGAAGCGCTATTCTACCACTTAAGCGGTAACAATAAAAAACATGGGACTGCATAAAAACCAGTCCCGTGTTTTTTCTGTTAAGAAGAATGAGATGTCAGCGCTTGCTACTCCTTCATTGATTTTTGTAGCATCAACAACGCTTTTTTCTCAATACGCGATACATAGGAGCGGCTGATGCCCAAGCGCTTTGCCACCTGCCGCTGCGTATGATAGTCGTTGCCGTAAAGCCCATATCGCAGCACCAATATCTCTTTTTCACGCGATTCTTTCATGCGTCCTAAAAACTCGTATAGCTGCTCCACACGGATTTTTAAGTCTATCTCATCCGAAACCATGTCGTCCATACTAATGACGTCCATCAAAGTAAGCGGGTTTCCCTCGTTATCGATATCAATTGGATCGCTCATAGAGACATCCTGCGAGGTCTTTTTTTGGTTGCGAAAGTACATGAGGATTTCATTATCAATACACCTTGCCGCATAAGTAGCAAGCCTTGCTCCCTTGCCCACATTGAAGGTGTTAATTGCTTTGATAAGTCCTATAGTACCCACAGAAATCAGATCGTCTTGATCCATGCAACTGGCGTAGTATTTCTTTATCACATGCACCACCAACCTTAAGTTGTGTTCGATGAGTGTATCCCGTGCTGTTTTGTCGCCGGCGGCATGCGCAAGTAAGTACTTATGCTCCTCCTCGGCGCTTAAAGGCGCAGGGAACGAGCCTGTGTTGCTGATGTGCAGCGCAAAAAACAAAAACTTTGTGGCAATCATGTCAATCAGAGCCTGTAGCATATGGTTCAAACCTTTCCTGTTGGTTTGCTGCGTTTTGCAGCTAAAACTATTCATATGCATATGCAGCGCTGGGACAATCCCACAAAAATTGGGGTGACAAGCTAAAATTTGCGAAAGCTATGCGCAGCTAAAAAACGGAAGGCAGTCAAACGACTGTCTTCCGTTCCGTATTGATGGTCTCGTTTTCACTTTTTCAGGTAAACATGGTCAGACCGATTAACCGCAGCATTCCGTTAAAACAGGTTTTAACAACTCTCCAAATAATCTGGAGCGCGTAAGAGAAGGTGTCTGTTTTTGGTTGGTAGCCATTGATTTCCCAGCTGCTTCCATAGGGTTCCAGCGTAACGTTCAAGTCACCCGGCGCTGAAAAATCCGTAAAAATGCCGTCGCCCAGTGAACGCACCAGTTCCTTGGTAAAGGCTTTTGCCGGCGTTCTCATATTAATCGTCTTTGAACCCAGCGCAAGGGCAGCTTCATAGAACGGCAGCTCAATCCCCTTGATGCCCGCCGCTTTCAGCAGCATATTCACCGCCTGCACCGGCAGCTTTGAAAACGCATACACCAACACCGCGTTGATGGTCTGCCCAAGCAGCTTGATGTCCACCGAGTCGATGGTCAGGTTTTCGTCGCCCGCAAAGTGATTCGCATACAACGCGCCCGCAAGGTCAAGTATATCTCTGTATTCGCTCTTGTCAAGCTTGATGCCTGCCTGCTTCGCAAGCTCCTCCACGCTGTCCGGCGCGGGCGTTCCCTTTGTGTCATACAACGGCATTTTGATCGCGTCGCCCAGTATTACAATCAGGTCCTCTACCGCTTTATAGGCTTCTGTACCCTCCTTCACCTTCAGCGCGTCCGCAAGCTTCTTTGTCAGTTCGCCCAGTTGATATGCATAGCTTTGGAAGCCTGCGCGGTTATAGTCAAAGCTGTATTTTTTCAGGTCGTTGTTGATCAGCGCAAGCTGCCCCGCCGTAAAGCCGCCCGGCAACAGCGACGTGTCGATCTTGTCTATATATTCCGTCTTAATCTCTACCTCTTTGTTTGAAAAATTGATCACGCGGTAGGCAAGCGGGTAGGTTATCAGGCTGCCGGTTTCGATGTCGAAAATATGGTTGCCTTTTTTCGTCGTTGCCGAGGAAATGTCATTGGCGTGCTGGTGTCCCGTAAGTACATATTTTACGCCCGCGTCTGCCAGCAGAGTCGCGAAACTGCGGTAATCTTCCGTACAAAGCAGACTTCCGGCAACGCTTTCCAGCGCAAAGTGCGGCAGAACATTGTAATGCACCATGGCGATCATCTTTTTACCGTCTTTTTTACCCTGCTCCAGCTGTGCCTTTGTCCAATTCAGCAGGCTTTCGGGCAGCTGGCTTTTATCGTCACGGTAGACGCAAACATCTATCGCAAGCAGGCGATAGCCCGGATCAAGGTCTGCTGTATAAGAGGCCGTGCCCTCATGCTTTTCGAGCGCCATGTCATAACCGAGGTTCTTATAAATCTCAAGATAATCCTCTAAATTCAGGCGGTCACGCGAGTCGCGCGTGCGGATATCATGGTTGCCGGGTATGGTAAAGACTATCTTTCCCGTGCGCTGTTCAAAGTCTTCAAGCTTTTCCGCAATGGTCCTGTGCTCTTCCCAAAAGCCGTCTTCGCTCTGATCCCCCGCAACGAGCCAATACTTCGCGTCGGAAGACTCCACTTTTTTTAAGAACGCGTCGATAATTCCGTCGGCTTCGTAGGTGAGCATACCCTTCGTGTTTGCGTGATGAAATATCGGGTCGGGTAAGTATTCTGTCTCCTCGATGGAGGTCAATGCATCGGGCGGACGGTAATGGATGTCCGAAGTCACATACACAGACAGGGTATCGTCATCCTCAGCGCTGGTGAAAACCAGAACAGAAATAATCATAGTGATTGCCATCATTAGACTGCACACGATTTTAAATGCCTTTTTCAAAAAAATCAACTCCTGTTATCTGTGTTTTTTCTATCATACGCCATCCGCTGAGGATTGTCAAGTGCTATTGGAAACTTCTGAAAACCCTATTGCCGCCGCTTTTATTCTATGGTATACTATAATTAAAGTATAGATAGGAGCGCCGCCATGTCGAATTACATCTATCATTATGACTCCCCTGTCGGGCAACTGACGCTTGCAAGCGACGGCGAAAGCATTACAGGCTTATGGCTCGCGGAACAGAAATATTTTGCCAAAGGCTTAGATGCATCTTGTAAAGAACAGTCCCTTCCCGTATTTGAGCGCGCGGCGGACTGGCTTGATCTTTATTTTAAAGGCAAGCGCCCGACGCTTGCCGTTCCGCTGCAGCCGTCCGGCAGCGCGTTTCGCCTTGCTGTGTGGCAGCTCCTGCGCGAAATCCCCTATGGCGAAGTGACAACCTACGGCGACATTGCAAGGCATATCAGCGCCGCAACAGGGCGGATTGCTTCTGCGCGCGCGGTCGGCGGCGCAGTTGGGCATAACCCTATCTCAATTCTCATTCCCTGCCATCGCGTAATCGGTGCAAATGGCAGCTTAACCGGCTATGCAGGCGGTATCGAGAATAAAATCAAGCTGCTGGAGCTTGAAAAAGCACTCGTATAGCGCAAGAAAAGGGGGTTGTTATGTTAGAGAAAATTCTTTCGTTGTTTGCGTTTCGCGAACTGCGCGCGCTCGAACGCCTGGGCGAAGCCTTTTGTGCTTTGCCGCAGCTGTTGTTCCATGGCAAGCTCAAGCAGCTTGGCTGTACATTTATGGCGATAACAGAGCTGCTGGGTACAATATTATTCGCCCTGCCGCAGACCCCGCGCGGGCAGCACATTAACCCGGATGAATGGACGCTCGTATGGAGCGATGAGTTCGATGGCGATGCGCTGGATCCATCCAAATGGGCAGTCACATGGAACTATGTGCGGCGCGGCGGCATTTGGCATGATGATCAGGTGCGTGTGTCCGACGGCGCACTGCGCATTCGCACCGAATACAAGGATACGCCCGAATTCGGTCCCGGCTGGTATAGCAGCGAAATCAGCTCTAAAAACCTGTTCGAGAAAAAATACGGCTATTATGAAGTTCGCTGCATTTGCCCCGGCGGTAACGGACTGTGGGCAGCGTTTTGGATGCTGAGCGAAGGCATGTTTGAACCGCCCACAGGCAATGCTGCAAACGGCTGCGAAATTGATATTTTTGAGTCCGGCTTCCATGGCGCAAGCAAGAAAAAACTGCGCAACGCCGTGAATCAGGCGGCGGGCTTCGACGGCTACACCTCCGGCATCAGTCAGGGGCAAATCCTTGGGCATTACCTCGGCGAAAACATCTACAAGCAATATAATACTTATGGTCTGGAGTGGAATGAGAACGAAATCATCTGGTATATCAATGGAGTGGAAACCGACCGCATGACCGGTAAATGGGTGCCGCAGGTTGCGCAATATCTGCTGCTTTCGGTGGAGGTCGCGGGCAATGACGGCAACCCCGGCGTCGGCGGCGACGGCGTACCCTTTGAGGACGAAAACGGCAGCATCGAAAGCAATGACCCCTCCATTTTTCCGCTGGATTTTATTGTGGATTACGTGCGGGTGTATGACAGGAAGCCATAAGTTTATTTTATAGTAATCAAAATTATAAAATAGCAGGAGGAGCTTTTTTGATTGAACGAATTCAGTGCGGCGCGGTGAATTGTTATATTGTTTCCCAGGGCGGCAGCGCTGTGCTGGTGGACGCGGGTACCGCAAACCATCGCGAACAAATTGCGCAAAAGTGCAAGTCCAATAATGTAAAGCTCCTGCTGTTAACCCACGCGCACTATGACCATGCACAAAACGCTGCGTATTTGTCACAAACATTGGGTATTCCCGTTGCCATGCACCCTGCGGATGTGCCGCTGTTGGAGAATGTTTTGGCAGAGCCGGTATTGGCAAACAGCCTGGTTGGCAAGGGAATGGCGGCGTTCATCCGTCTTTCCAAACATCCGAAGTTTGAAAAATGGATTACACGCATATTAAAAAATGAAATCCCGCCGTTTTCGCCGGATATCGCGCTATACGATGGTTTTTCGCTCAAAGAATACGGCGTTGCGGCTGAAGTGATCGCTTTGCCCGGACACACAAACGGTTCTGTTGGTCTGAAGATGGACAAGGATCTTTTTGTGGGCGACGCATTGATGCACATGGGTCGCGCTGCCCGGACATCGCACTATGCTGACGCCGCAGCCATGGCGGCCAGCGCAGAAAAAATCAGCGGTTACCACGGCGCGACTATTTATTTTGGACACGGTCGCCCGTTAAAAAATAGGGCGTGGTAAAAAGCCATATATAAGACAAAGCCCCGGTTCAAACTGAATCGGGGCAATTTTCAAGTTCTTTTGGTGCTTTTCTTTCAAGAAAAGGAATGCGCCTATTCACCTTATTCCTTCTCTTCAGCTTCCTTGCGCTTTGCGGCTTCTTCTATAACCTTTTGCTGCACATTCGCGGGCGTATCCTCGTAGCGCGCAAACTCAATGCCAAAGTAGCCTCTGCCTGCCGTGACAGAGCGCAGCGTAGTAGCGAAGTCGCCCATTTCTGCCATAGGAACCTCTGCCTCGAGCTGCTGCATCTTCGGCTCGTCCACCGCGCCCATGCCCAGCACGCGCCCGCGCCGCTTCGTAATATCGCCCATAATATCGCCCAGATTATCGTCAGGCATAACCACTTTTAAGGTGCCGATGGGCTCTAAGATGGTAGGCGCAGCTTCGGGCATCGCGTTTTTAAAGCAGACATGCGCCGCTGTTTTAAACGCCATTTCGCTGCTGTCTACCGGGTGGTAGGAGCCGAAGTACAGCGTCGCCTTCAGACCAACCATGGGATACCCTGCCAAAAAGCCCTTTGTTATGCACTCGCGCAGACCCTTTTCAACCGCCGGGAAATACTGCCTCGGCACCGCGCCGCCCACAACCTCTTCTCCGAACTCAAAGTCGCCGTCGAAGGGCTCAAAGCGGATGTAGACGTCGCCGAACTGACCGTGTCCGCCGGACTGTTTCTTGTGGCGTCCCTGCTTTTCGACTTTTTTGCGAATGGTTTCGCGGTATGCTACGCGCGGGATGCCCAGCGTAACATCGACGCTGAATTTATTGCGGAGCTTGGACACAATTACATCAAGATGTTGATCACCCAAGCCGGAGATTACCTGTTCGTGCGTTTCGGCGTTGACCTCAAACTTGACCGTGGGATCTTCTTCCATCAAACGGTTCATACCGATGGCTACTTTTTCCTCCTCGCCCTTTTTCTTTACGCTTGCCGCCATGGAAAGGCAGGGAGCCGGGAAGTTGATGGCTGCCAGTGTTTGCGGATTTTTCGCATTTGTCAACGTATCGCCTGTTTTAAAGCCGGCAAGCTTCGTCACAACGCCGATATCGCCGGTGCCGATTGCGGCAGCGTCCTCCTGCTTGCCGCCCTTGACAAAGATAATCTTGCCCATGCGCTCGGATTCGCCCGTGCGGCTGTTGAGCGCTGCGTCCGCCGGGGTGATGGCACCGCTGACAACTTTGAAAAAGCTCATTTTACCCACATAGGGGTCGGCGACGGTCTTGAAGCAGATCGCATTCAGACCGCCGTCTGTGATGCCTTCGTTACTCGGCGCGGGGGCAATCGCCGCTAAACCGCTCATCAGCAGGTCTACGCCGTCGGTTGTGTAACCCGCAACCGCATATACAGGATAAACCGTGCCGCTTGCTACGCCTTCCTGAAGACCTGCGGTCAGTTCTTCAATTGTAAAGTCTTCGCCTTCAAAATATTTTTCCATCAGCGCGTCGTCAGCAGAGGCTACGGTCTCTTTAAAAATTTCGCGCAGCTCTTCGATCTGGTCATCTTCCGGAAAGGGAATTTCGGTGGCTTTGCCCTTATCGTATTTATATGCCTTGCCGCTTAAAAAATCTGCGTAACCGGCTACTGTATCGCCCTTCATTACAGGGACAACGACGGGGCAGGTCTGGGTTTCGTGCCGCTCGCGAATGGCGGCAAAGGACTTGAAAAAGTCATGGTGCTCGGCGTCGCATTTCGTCACGGCGAAAACAATCGCACAATTACGGTCTGAAGCAGCCTTATAGGCTTTTTCCGTACCCACACCGTAGCCGTCGCCTGCCGATTCCACAATCAGCACGGTTTCGCACGCACGCACGGCTTGTGCCACTTCGCCTGCAAAGTCGAACATGCCGGGGCTGTCGACCAGGTTGAGCTTGCGATCGTTCCATTCCAGCGAGGCAATGGAGAGAGAAACAGATGCCAGACGCTTCTTTTCCTCAGCATCAAAGTCCATCACAGTGTTGCCGTCACCAACGCGTCCGAGCCGGTCGCTGGCTTTGGCTAAGTAGAGCATCGCTTCTGCCAGGGTGGTTTTGCCGCGTCCGCCGTGGCCTGCCAGGGCGATGTTGCGAATATTCTCTGCGGGATAAGATTTCAAGTAACAGTCCTCCATTCGTTGTGTTGTACCTATTTTAACACAACATAGCAACAATTTCAACCCCCGCCATGTTTCCCCAGCAAAATTTTTTCCAAAATGTCTTGCTTTTATTGAGGAAATCGGGTACAATAAAACGACCAATGAAGGTACAGAATGAAAGTATCTATGTTTATTGAAGCAAGGAGGTTCTTCGTTATGACTCTGCGTAAAATTTTAGCAATTGTTTTGTGTGTCTGTGCGGTGCTTTCTGTTATGGTGCTTGTTGCCCACGCAGCGCAAGACAACCAGCCCGCGGCGCAAAAAGCAACGCCTACCGCAATCACAGAAACAACTACATCTGCCGCCACCACCACTACAAAAGGCTCCGGCGAGAGGATTCTTGAAACCTGGGAAGCCTTAAAGCCTTACTTTGAGTGGATCTATCAGTTCAGCTTTCAGGGGCTTTCTCAGGTGCTTGTAAAAGCCTTCCAGTGGCTGCTGTCGTCCGTTGGTCTAAACCTTTGGCAGGGCGGTCTGCTCACCTGATCGCGTTATCGAGCAACATGTGCGGAGAGCCGTTATAGGCTCTCTGCTTATTTTTTCTAAAAACTTTGCACCAATTCCGACCGGTATCATATGATGACAATGTAAGCTACCGGAAAGGAGGTTCACAATATGGGCTTCGGCGGATGCGGATGCAATAGCAATCTCCTGTTCCTTTTCCTGATCCTGATGCTGTGCGGCGGCTGTGGTGGAAACACTTGCTCCAACGACTACAACTGCGGCTGTGGCTGCGGCTGCAACGGCTAAGACGAGCAAAAACTCCGTTCTTTGTGCATAACCGCGGAACGCGACGCATACCATGGGGTGTGCGCAAGTGCACAACAAACAAAAATGGGGAGGTCATCTCATGAACTGCAACCTCAACTCGCTCCTACCTCTGCTCATCCTCTTGCTCCTTTTTGGTGCCATGGGCAACAACAACAGCAACAACAACTGCTGCTGCCAGAGTAACGGTCTGTTTGGACCAAGTGGCAATTGCAATTGTGGATGCGGTTGCTGAGAGATCGGGAGCAAGACTTGGAAAGCAAATGAATGCAACTCCCTGGATGCGAATTGGAACATACAGGTTGATAATTGAGCAACCAAAACAGCGGCAGCGCGGGTTTGACCTGCGCTGCCGATTGTTTTTTTAGGGCGCGCCAGGGTCATCGCGCCCTGCGCTAGCGTATCATATAACTTGCCTCGTCTTCCGGCAGACGCTCCACCTCGCGCAGCCTGCGCGCCATCATATTCGTGCGTGTGCCAACCAGCTTATCCAGGTCGTTGTCCGCCGCGCGCAGTTTTTGCTGCACGCCGTCCAGCGCTTTCGCGAACGTTTCAAATTCGGTTTTAACGGCGCCGAGAACGCGCCAGACTTCCACTGAGCGCTTTTCGATCGCAAGTGTTTTAAAGCCCATTTGCAGTGCATTGAGAAAAGCGGATAATGTGGTGGGTCCTGTGACGGTGATTTTATAGTCCCGCTGCAGCGACTCGAACAGCTCGGCATTTTGTGCAACCTCGGCATAAAGCCCTTCGGTCGGTAAAAATAAAATCGCAAAATCTGTTGTATGCGGCGGACCAATATATTTTTGATGGATGTCTTTCGCAAACAGGCGCAGCCGCGCCGCAAGGGCTTTGCGCGCCGCGTCAGCCATTTCTTTTTCGCCTGCCTCCAGCGCCAGCAGCAGACGCTCATAGTCCTCCGCAGGGAACTTCGAGTCGATGGGGAGATAGACCGTTTCGCCTTCCTCCAGCCCCGGCAGCCGCAGCGCAAATTCTACCCGTTCAGCTGAGCCCGGTTTGGTGGCTACATTTTTTTCATACTGCCCCGTATGCAGCATTTGCTCCAAAATGCGTTCCAGCTGCACCTCGCCGAAGGTACCGCGTATTTTAACGTTGGTCAGCGCGCGTTTGAGCCCGCCCACATCCGCCGCAAGGCTTTGCATCTCACCCAAGCCGCGCTGCACAAAGCTGAGGTGCTCGTTCACGGTCTTAAACGA
>JAVBSB010000143.1:0-3540 GCA_031547365.1 Oscillospiraceae bacterium
CCTGTTTGAGCAGGTGAAGGCGCGCATACAGGAGGGCCGCTGGGAATACATCGGCGGCATGTGGGTGGAGCCGGACTGCAACCTGATTTCCGGCGAGTCGTTCGTGCGGCAGTTCCTGCACGGCGTGCGCTACGCGGAGGAGAACTTCGGCGTGACGCCCAAGACCTGCTGGCTGCCCGACGTATTCGGCAACAGCTATGCCATGCCGCAAATCCTGAAGAAAACCGGCATGGAGTACTTCGTTACGCACAAAATGGGGATCTGGAACGACACCAACCCCTGGCTCTACAACACCTTCTGGTGGGAAGGGCCCGACGGCTCGCGCGTGTTTTCCATCGTCCCGCCCACGCATTTTATCGGCACAGTGGAGCCGGATTCCCTGAAAATGAACTGGCAAAAATACACCGACAAGACGACCATCGGCGAGTCGCTCTATTGCTATGGCTGGGGGGACGGCGGCGGCGGCGTAGACATCGAAATGATGGAATATGTCAAGCGCTATAAGAAATTCCCGGGTTTGCCGGAAACCCAGGTGAGCAAAATCGAGGATTCGCTCGGCCGCATGAAAGCCAAGGCAACGGACAGCAATATTCCTGTTTGGAAAGATGAGCTGTACCTGGAAGAGCACCGCGGCGTACACACCACCAAGGCGCTGCTGAAAAAGCTCAACCGCAGGAGCGAGAATATTTATCGCGAAGCGGAAATTTACGCCGGCATCGCTTCGATGTATGGCTATGACTACCCGCTTGCGCGGCTGAATGAGGGCTGGCAGGAGCTGCTCACCAACCAGTTCCACGACGCGCTGCCGGGCTCCCACATTACCGAGGTGTTCCACAACCTGGTCGCAAGTTTTAATGATATTATCGCAACCGGCACCGCTGTGCGCGACGAAGCGCTTGCGGTGATTACGTCGCACATCACCGTCCCCGCTGGCGAAGGACAGCCCTTTGCGGTGTTCAATTCGCTGGGCGCTGCGGCGACCTCCAGGGTGGAACTGCCGGGCGATAACGCCGACATTTATGACGCAGCAGGCGAACGGATTCCCTCTCAGCTTTACACCAAGCTCAGCGGCGAGACCGTGCGGGTCTTCATTGCAAAAAACGTCCCCGCTGTGGGGTACAAAATTTACTATTCCCGTCCAGCCGAACCTGCAAGTGTCACGCCGAAGGCGGCTGCCACATTGCAGGCGCTCGAAAACGAGCGCTTTCGCCTGGAATTGGACGATAAAGCCGAGCTGGTCTCGTTCTACGACAAACAATATGAACGCGAGGTGCTGGGCGGCAAGGGCAATGTGTTCCGCATTTTTGAAGATATGCCCGGAAAATATGACGCCTGGGACATCGCCTCCACCTATGACGATATCGAATTTGATACCGACCCGGGCGTAGTCGAAAGCGTAGTTACGGGTGAAGTCTGCACGGTCGTAACCATCTCAAAGAAGATACTTAAGTCCTTTATGCGGCAGAATATTATCCTCTACAACGCGCTTGACCGCGTGGATTTTGAGACCTTTATTGACTGGCAGGAGCGGCAAAAGCTGCTGAAGGTCGTGTTCGACACCGATATCCGCGCCGCGAAATATACCCGCGACATCGCCTACGCTACGATCGAAAACAATTGCTACCGCCACAACCCCTATGACAAGGCGAAATTTGAGGTTTCGGCGCACAATTTCATCGACCTTTCGGAGCAGTCCTACGGTCTGAGCATCCTGAACGACTGCAAGTACGGCTACGAGGTGCACGAGCAGCGCATGATGATTTCTCTGCTGAAAGGTCCGCTTAACCCCGACCCGCAGTCCGATTATGGCGAGCACTATTTCACCTATGCGCTGTATCCCCACGCGGGGGACTGGCGTTCGGCAGCGACGCTGGCGCGCGGACTGGAATTGAACAATCCCCTGCTTGCGGTAAATCTAAACGGCGAACAGCAGGGCAATGCGGCGCAGTCATTCCTCAGCGTTTCGGCAACGAACGTGACGCTGGAAGCCGTGAAAAAGTGCGAAACCGAAGACGCGCATATCGTGCGCGTGGTGGAAAAAACCGGCGCCACCACGGATGTTACGCTGCGTTTCTTTAAGGAAATTTTGCAGGCAAGCGAATGCAACCTGCTGGAGCGCGAAGATCAGCCCGTCAGCTTTAACGGGGACGCACTGAACTTTACGATCCATCCATTTGAAATCAGAACCTTTAAGCTGAAATGAGGAGTGCAAAAATGACCATTTTAACAAAAGAATTGGTTTTTCCGCTTGATAACGCGCCGACACCCGCCTGCCACGCCTCGACCATTGCGGAATATGAAGGCGTGCTATATGCCGCGTGGTTTGGCGGGGCGAAAGAGGGCGCGGATGACGTTGGAATTTGGTTATCAAGGCGCATAGATAATGCGTGGGAAGCGCCCGTCTGCATGGCTGCGGGCGAGGTGCCGCATTGGAATCCCGTGCTGTTTGCCTTCAGGGATCAGCTATTTTTATACTACAAAAAGGGCAAAAAAATACATAGCTGGCAGACGTATTTCCGTGTGCTGCAAAACGGCGTGTGGTCAGAAGCCCGGGCGCTTGTCCCCGGCGATTCCGGCGGACGCGGTCCTGTGAAAAACAAGCCTGTGCTGCTTAAAAGCGGTACGATTTGCGCCCCGGCTTCCATCGAATACGGACAGCTGATTCTTAAAGGCGAATCGTGGCAGTCCTTCGCCGACCTATCGCAGGACGGTCTGAGCTGGCAGGCGCAGATGCATATTCCGGCTGACGTAAAGCTCATCCAGCCGACTGTATGGGAAAGCGCAAGCGGCGTACATGTTCTGCTGCGCTCGGCGGCAGGGGCAATCTATCGCAGCGACTCCGCAGACGGCGGCATGACCTGGTGCGAAGCCTATGCAACAAGCCTGCCCAACAACAACAGCGGAATTGACCTGGCTGCCCTGGATGGCAAGATTTATTTGATTTATAACCCTGTCGGCAAAAACTGGGGCGACCGCACGCCCCTGGTGGTCTCCGTGTCGGCGGACGACGGCGCGACCTGGGGCGAGACCGTCACCCTTGAGGCTGCGCCGGGCGAGTATTCCTACCCCTCCATAATCGCGGCGGACGGCGTACTGCATATGGTCTATACCTATAACCGCAAAAGCGTCGCATACGCAAAAATCGCGGTGTGAGCTCTATCATTATTACTTGGAGGAGGGAGTCTTATGTCTTTTAAAGTCGCCTTCATCGGCGCGGGCAGCATAGGCTTTACGCGCAATCTGCTGCGCGATATCCTTTGCGTGCCGGAGTTTCGCGGCATCGAGGTTGCGTTTACGGACATTAACCAACGCAATCTTGATATGGTGACACAGCTGTGTCAGCTGGACATCGAAGAAAACGGGCTGGATATTCAAATCCAATCCACGCTCGACCGCCGCGAAGCCTTTCGCGGGGCGAAATATGTGATTAACTGCGCGCGCGTCGGTCTGTTGGAGGCGTTTGAAACCGACGTAAATATCCCTCTGAAATACGGCGTTGACCAATGCGTGGGAGATACCATTTGCGCGGGCGGCATCATG
>JAVBSB010000001.1:0-3821 GCA_031547365.1 Oscillospiraceae bacterium
GAAATGAGTGATGACGCAAAAAAAATCAAAGCAAAAAAGTTTGGCAAAGAATTTAAAGAATTTCTTACGAAGGGCAACGTAATCAGCCTGGCTGTCGGCGTTGTAATCGGCGGCGCGTTTCAGGCGATTGTAAAATCGCTGGTTGACGGTGTGATTATGCCCATTGTCGGCGCCTTTACGGCGAACATCGACTTTAGCAAAGCCTTTTGGGATATTACACGTACGCTTGACCGCACGGAAGCGGTTTATGCAACAATTGAAGAGGCGCAGGCGGCGGCGCACGTTGTTGTCTCGTACGGAGCGGTAATCACAGCAGTCCTCAACTTTTTTATTATAGGCTTTATCGTGTTCCTTATCGTAAAAAGCATTAATTCTGTGGGCGATGTCTCGAAAAAAGCAAGAAAGAAACGCCATCCGGAGCCCGAAGCCCCGGCTCCTGAACCAACTACGAAAGAATGCCCCTTCTGCTGCAGCGAAATCGCGATCAAAGCAAGCCGCTGTCCGAATTGCACTTCTGAGCTTTCAATTGAAGCTACAGCGCAGGAAGTGACCGCATAATCGTTTAGAGGAGTCAACGTATTGAAATTTGGGTTTATCGGCACCGGAGTGATGGCAGGGGCAATGCTCAAAAGCGCCCTGAATCACGGCTTCTTCAATCCTGAAGAAGTAATAGTCTACGACAGCAGCCGCGCGGCTTCCGAGTCATTCGGCGTAAAAATAGCGCAAAGCGCAAACGAACTGACCGCGCTTTGCGATGTTGTACAAATCGGAGTAAAGCCGCAGGATCAGCCTGCGCTGCTCGCGCAGATCGCGGACGAGCTGCGTAATACGAAACCGCTGCTGATCTCCATTGCCGCGGGCGTTCCGCTTTCAAGGCTGAGCTGCTTTAGCCGCAGGGTCGTACGGCTCATGCCAAACATCAACACCACCGTCGATCAGGGCATGACGGCATACTGCGCCACGGAGCAGGTATCGCAGGAAGAGCTTGCGATGATCAAACGATATTGCGATTGCTTCGGCAAATCCGTTGCGCTGGAGGAGTCGAAGTTTTCCGCCTTTGTCGCATTGGCGGGCAGCGCGCCGGCGTTCGTGTTTCTGTTTTTAGACGAATTGGCGCGCGCGGGTGTCTCAGCCGGTTTACCGAAGACGCTTGCGCTGAAAATCGCGTCGCAGACCGTGCTGGGCAGCGCCATGCAGGTAGAGCAAAGCGGTCTGCATCCCTATGAACTGATCGACCGGGTATGCTCACCCGGCGGCACAACCATAATGGGCATCAATGCGCTGCGCGAGCATGGCTTTGCGCACGCGGTCAGTCAGGCTGTGCTTGCTGCCAGCCGCAGAGATCAGGAGCTCGGCAGATAATCCTCCAGGCTGCGCTGCAATTCCTCTGCGTCCTGTAAAGCCAATCCTTTTTTTAGCAGGACTTGGTCCGCAGCGGGCAGGTCGTCCAGCACGATGTGATATTCCGCGATTTTTTCCCATTCGCCCTGCGCCAGGCAAAACAGCGCCAGCGTTTCCTGCTGCGTTTTTAAAAGGAACTGATAGGGTTCTTGCTGTTGCGTTGTTGTGACCTCGGTATGCGCTGGTTGCGGAGCCTGCCGCCGCGCGTTGTTACCCCACGCAACCGCCACTGCGATTACAGAGACCGCTGCCGCTGCCAAAATAATTTTGCGTTTCATAAGAGCCTTCCTTTCGCATTGGGTAGACGCTATTTGTTATTTTCACCATTTTATCCCATACTATACTAGAACAACATGCTAGAAAAGGGTACAGTTTCATGGCTAAATCGATAAAAAAACCGAAAAAAAAGAATGGGACACGCTCAAAAGCCGCGCATGGTCTTGTGATGGTTCTGCTGTCGCTGATTCTCATAGTGGTCATGACAACGTTTGTTGTCGGCGGATATTTTGCTATCAACGTGATGCGCGTTGTCAGCGGCGCGCCTGAGATTGACCTTGACGAGGAAAAGGCGAACCAGAGCCAGACCACTGTCATCTACGCCAACAACAAAAAAGGTCAGCCGGTTGAATATGCCCGGCTGCACGGCGAGCAGAACCGCCTCTGGATTGATCTGGACAAGATGGGGGAGCCAAACCCCAAAACAGACAATCCCTATATTGCTGACGCCTATATTGCGCTGGAGGACAAGCGCTTTTGGGAGCACCACGGCGTGGACTGGACGCGCTTTATCGGCGTTATTACGCGCTACAACTTTTCGCAGGGCGCATCTACACTCACGCAGCAGCTGATCAAGAATATTACGCAGGAAAAAGACGTTACCGCAGTGCGTAAATACCGCGAAATTCTTTCTGCGCTGAACATGGAACGCAACTACGAAAAGAAGACGATACTTGAAGCGTATCTGAATGAGCTGTACCTCGGCAGAGGCTGCTACGGCGTTAAAACCGGCGCAGAACGCTATTTTGGCAAACAAGTAGCAGATTTAAATATTGCAGAATGTGCCGCGCTTGCGGCGATTACAAAAGCGCCGTTTAAGTACGATCCGATTGAAAACTATGAAAACAACCGCGAACGGCAGCTGCTTTGTCTCGAAAGCATGTATGACCAGAATAAAATTACAAAAGAGCAATATGACGAAGCAGTTGATTATAAAATTAATTTTAAAAAGACTGCTGTGCAACAAAACCAGCCGCAACAAATTAACAACTATTATGTCGACTTTATCATCGAATCCGTCATTGCCGATTTAATGGCGCAGTATGATATGAGCGAACGTGAAGCCTATCGCAAGGTTTACTACGGCGGATTAAAAATCTATGCTGCCGTGGACATGGATATCCAAGATTCCATGGAGGAGGTGTTCCGCAAGCGCATAACATTCTCCAGCCTGCAGGGCACGAAAAAGAACCCCATTAACGCTTCTATGGCTGTAATGGATTACGAGGGTCGTGTAGTGGGCATCGTCGGCGGCGCAGGCGCAAAGCCCGGTAACCGCAGCCTCAACCGCGCGGCAAAGAGCTGGCGCCAGCCTGGTTCCACCATCAAGCCCCTTGCCGTTTACGGTCCTTCCATCGAAAAAAACCTGATTACATGGTCAACAACGGTACAGAACGCGGCGTTTGCTTATAAAGGCGAAATGTGGCCGCATAACGTGGACGGCACCTACGGCGACGGTTCTTATGTGACGGTACAGACAGCCATTGCGAAATCCATCAACACCGTTTCAGCCCGCGTAACGAATAATATAATCAAGCCGCGCAATGCTTTTGACTATTTAGACAAGCACTTCGGCTTTACGAAACTGGATTCCGATGCGGATGCCATCCTGCCGCCGATGTGCGTGGGCGCTATGACCAATGGCTTTTCCGCGTTAGAGGAATGCGCAGCCTATGCGACATTCGGCAACGGCGGGATGTATTACTCCCCCTATTGCTATTTCCGCGTGACCGATAACACAGGCAATACTGTGATGCTGGAAAACGAACAGGATGTCAAGCGCGCATTCTCAGAGGACACCGCAAAGGTAATGAATGAGCTGCTGCGCACCGTGCCGCTGGACGGCTATTATTCGGGCAATAACAGCAAATATATCGGCAAGTTTAAAAAGTTTGGCAAAACCGGTACAACCAACGACAATAAGGACCGCTGGTTTGCGGGCGGTACGCCATATTATGTCGGCGCGGTTTGGTTCGGCTACGATATCCCGAAGGATCTCGGCAAGCTGCAAAACCCCTCCGCAAAAATATGGATGGAGGTCTTCAACCGCATTCACAACGGCTTAGAGGCTTCAAAAAGCTTCCCAACCTCCAGTAAGGCGGTACAAAAGACCTACTGTAAGCGTTCCGGAAAGCTTGCGGGCT
>JAVBSB010000152.1:0-3724 GCA_031547365.1 Oscillospiraceae bacterium
TGCCCCCAGCCCTCATTAAACGGCACCCACATGGCAAGGCTGACAGTGTTTTCCAGGTGCTTGAGCATACAGCCCAGTTCATTGTAATACTGCGCGCGCCCGTCGGCATCGGCGCGCCCCACGCGCTTATAATTTTTTTTACCGTCGTTCAGCTGCCTGCCGATGAAAGGCAAAACACCGATTACGCTGAAGCGATACGCCGTGCCGCCGCTTAGCATGTCCTGCCAGACGAGCATTCCCTCGCGGTCGCAGTGATAATACCAGCGCAGCGGCTCGACTTTAATGTGCTTGCGCAGCATATTAAAGCCCAGCTCCTTCATTTTACGTATGTCGTACAGCATCGCTTCGTCTGCGGGCGGGGTGAGCAGACCATCCGGCCAGTAGCCCTGATCGAGCAGACCATTATGAAAATAGGGCTTGTTGTTGAGCATCAGCCGCGGTATGCCCGCGTTGTCCTTCCCGCGCGAAAACTTGCGCATTCCGAAATAGCTTTCCACGCGGTCGTCGCCGCAAACAAATGAAATATCATATAAATATGGGTCTTCTGGGCTCCAAAGGCGCATATCCCGCACGGGGACACGCGTCGTCACGCCCGCAGATAAAGCATATTGCTCTCCCTGCAGCAACGCTGTGCAGTCCTCGCTCGGCGTAAGCTTCAGCGAGCTTGTGTCGATATCGGGGGTCATGGTGACGCCGGAAAGATACCGCAGCGGCAGGCTTTCGAGCCAGACCGTCTGCCAGATGCCCGACTGCGCGGTGTACCATATCCCGCCCGGCTTGCTCGACTGCTTCCCTCGGCTGATCCATGAGGTATCGCTTGGATCGGTAACTTCAAGGCGCAGCTCGTTCTCGCCCTGCCGGACCGCGGCGGAAACCTCCAATGTAAACGGCGTAAACCCGCCGACGTGTGCGCCGACTTCCTGCCCGTTGAGCCAAACCTTGCACGCGTGATCCACCGCGCCAAAGTGCAGCAGCGTTACGTCACGCATGAATGCGGCATCAATCGTTACCTTGCGGCGATAATGCAGGGTCTCAGTCGGCTTAAGCTGTTTTCCCACACCCGAAAGCTGCGATTCGGGCGAGAAGGGTACAACGATTTCGCCCTGCCAGCCATTAAAAGCCTGTCCCTGCGGCACAATGGCGTAGTCCCAAATACCGTTTAGGTTTAGCCATGCCTCCCGCTTGAACTGCGGACGAGGATATTCAGGCAGCGGCAGGTTGCGGTCGAGCGATTTTCCCCAGCGGGTGAGCAAATTTTCCATAAGATACTCCTTTGCGACGTATTCCGGATTCATTTTACACCATAGCGGCTGCAAATGTCAACTTTCTTGTGCTAAAATATAAAGAGCAGTTGAAAAATAAAGCAATGGGGCGCGGGAATTTACAAAAATCATAAAAATACACTTGCCACTTTGCTGTTTATGCGTTACAATAGTAAAGGAATGACGTGCAGGAGGTAAAAATACTTGTCGGATCAAAATAATCAAAACCCGCTTGACGAAGTGGATGAGGACCTGTTGTCAATGATACAGCGCTGGACAGAAGAGACACAGCGCGTCAAAGAGGCAAAGCGCGAGCAGTGGAGACCGAGCGAAAGCGATATGAACAAGCTGCCGCGCCGGGAGAACCCATGGGCGACAGATTTAAATCATGCAGCAGACCGCGCGCTGCAGGACGATACAGTGGACAAGCTGCCATCGCTGCATTATAGCCAGCCGCAGCAACAGCCGCAGCAGGCGTTCAATCGGCAGACGGATTATCAACCGCAGCCCGAACCGAAACACCCTTCCGAATCTAAAAAAGTGAAGCCTATGAAAAAGCGGCATCCGTTTAAACGATTCATCTCATTCCTGCTGGTTTTCGTATTGATCATCGGCGTAGGCGGCTATGTATTGGCGTTTAACGTCAGCGGAAAAGTCGACCGCCGAGAAATTTCCGACGAAGACCGCGCCGCGCTGTTTGAGGTCAACGGCACAACCCGCGTAACGAATATTCTGCTTATGGGGGTAGATACACAGGGCGGCGGTGCCCGCGCGGATACCATGCTGCTTCTAAGCATAGACAAGGTACATAAAAAGCTTAAGCTGACTTCTTTTTTGCGTGACAGTTGGCTGCAGCTAGCTAACGGCAATTCCGCAAAGCTGAATTCCGCCGTGGACCAAGGTGGTCCGGCGCTTGCCATGCGCACCGTAAGTAAAAGCTTTAACGTGCGCGTCGATCACTTTGTTCAATTTTCATTCGAGTCGTTTTAGCTGGTTATAGATGACCTGGGCGGCGTATCTGTGCCGATTGAGAAAGACGAAATCGATTTTCTCTGCAAGAATACGAGATTGGGTAAGCAAATCGGCAGCAAGGAAATGAAAAAGCAGATGGACCGCAAGGGTGCAGTAAAGCTGACCGGCGAACAGGCGCTGATTTTTTGCCGCATCCGCAAGCTGGACGATGACTTTCAGCGGACAGAGCGTCAGCGCAGGTTGCTTAACAGCATGATGCAGGCGATGAAAAAGAATCCGCTGCGTGTTTTTGGCCTTTTAAATGGCGAGGCGCTTTCTACGATACAGACCGACATGTCGCAGGCGCGCATGGCGAATCTAGCGATTACCTCTCCGCTGTTTTTAGGCTATGACATGGAGGAATTCACCGTTCCCGTCAAAGGCACATGGAGTTATGCCACGAAGCGCGGTACCTCCGTTATTACGATGAACACATCACAAAACGCAGAAAAGCTATACAAATTCATATATGAAAAATGAAGCCAATGAACGCTGACGTATTACATGTATTTAAAAAAGGGTTTAGCTTTGTGGTGGATGGTCCCGGCAATCGCCTGGTCTACCACCTGCAGGGCTGCAATTTCCGATGCCCGTGGTGCGCAAATCCGGAGTGCTTTCGCGCGCCGGAAGGGCAGGGGATGCCGATTGCGGACATGATAGCCGAGGCGAAGCAATCCGAGTCGTTGTTCTTTGCGGGCGGCGGCGTGACCTTTACGGGCGGTGAACCCACGTGCCAGTTTGAGGCTTTGCGCACGGCGCTGCAGGGGCTGAAGCAGAATGGCATTCACACCTGTATTGAAAGCAATGCAGCGCACATAAACCTGCCGGAGCTCTACCCTCTGATTGATTTTCTGATTCTTGACTGCAAGCATTATGACAGTACGCAGCATCGAAAATGGACCGGGCAGGGCAACGAAACCGTATTGCAAAACATTGCGGCGGCGGCGCGGTCTCATCCGCATCTGCTCGTGCGCATCCCGCTGGTCAGCGGGGTTAATGCCGCGGTTGAAGATGCCGCAGCCTTTGCGGACTTGTTTCAGGCGATGGGCGATTTTCCTGTGGAGCTGCTGCGATATCATGAATTTGGCAAGCCGAAGTGGGAGCAAAACGGTATGAAATATACCATGCGGGACGCACAGGTCACACCCGAACAGGCGGCGCGCTTTAAAGCGAAGCTTTGTCAAAAAGAAAAGCGTGATATCTGTTGACTTTATGCTTCCTTGTGTGTTAAAATAAATTAGGCAGTCTAACAGAATACATCGACGTAAGTTCGAGCCGGAAGCCTAAAGCGAATGCCATGGCGTACGGCCAATGCGTATACAGGGAAACCCGTATGCGTTCCGTATTTGAGAAGAAGTTTACGCAGCAGCCATCCGACAGGGTGGCTATGGCGTCATAGGTATATGGCGGTACTTCTTCAGAAAAATGCGGACGAAAAAGTCTGCTTTTTA
>JAVBSB010000141.1:0-5750 GCA_031547365.1 Oscillospiraceae bacterium
AGACTTCCATTTTGATACGACCTATCACGAGGAACAGCGCACCTATGCGGTGGGCGCGCTGCACATCACCGCGCAGATGATGGAACGTCTGCGCGAGGACAAAAATTTTAAGGCGATTCTGTCTGAAGTGGATTACCTGCACCCGTTCTATTCAATGTATCCGGAGTACCGTGACAGCTTAAAGGAGATGTTCAAGTCCGGCCGCGCCGAGGCCGATTGTTTCTATAACCAACCCAACGACCTGACCTCCTCCGGCGAAGGTCTTGTGCGCAACCTGGTCTATGGTCAGCTTTATCATAGAGATGTGCTCGGACACATCACGCCTGTGTTTGCGCCGGGCGACGTGTTCGGTCACCCCAACCAAATGTCGCAAATTTGCCGAAAAGGCGGCTGCACCAGCGCCAGCTGGGGTAAGTTCGTTGTCGGCGTAGACGCGCTGTTTCATCATGTTTCGCCCGACGGCGGCGACTTGATTCATAGCAAGCATCTTGGTGCCGCCGTAGCAAAGCGCCTTGGGCTGAGCCAGTTTAACGACAACGGATGGTCGCAGGGCGCGGAGATTTATTCGCGTTCCGGCGATACAGACTGGATGAAGGATACGCTCAACCACGCGCAATTTTCGGTTTTCTCCGACATGATGGACGGCGTGATTGCCGACGACAAACAGCAGGCGGAGGAGACGGGTCTTACAAAAATTGAGTACACCGCGCGCGACATCACCGCGCACCACGCGGGCGTACTGCTGACACGCACGGATTTTAAACAGGCAAATCGCCTATGCGAAAATCTGCTGGCGACTGCCGAGAAATTTTCTGCCATCGCTGCGATGTACGGCGCGGAATACCCCGAAAAAGCGCTGGATAAAGCCTGGCGGCAGATTCTCTGCGCGCAGCACCACGACTCCATAACCGGTACGAACAACGAAATTTCCTTTGTCGATTTGATGATAGAATACCGCGAGGCTGTGGAGCTTGCTGTCGAAATCGTCGATCGAGCCATTGCGTTCCTGGCTTCGGGAGTCAAGCTTTCGTCAAAAGAGCTGCCCGTATTTGTATTCAATCCCTTGACGCATCCGCGCAAAGATGCCTGCGAAACCCTGCTCCCCGCCTATGCAAAAGAGGGCTATGCGCTCTTTGATGCCGACGGCAAGGAGTACCCCTTTAGTATTTTGGAAGAAGTGAACGGCGGCAAGTCCCTTAAGGCTGTATTCACGGCGAAAGTGCCTGCGTTGGGATATATAGCGCTCTATCTGAAAAAAAGCGCCAATGCTTCCGCCGCGCAAAAAGGTGATGACTGCGCCATCGAAAATGAATTTTTCCGCGTCACCGTGGACGCGAGCCTCGGCGGCGGCATTACCTCCATCTATGATAAAAAGAATCGCCGCGAGGTAGTCAACCTCGGCGTGGACGGTCCCGCGAACCAGATTACCGTACTGCGCGAGGTACCCGACCGCATAGAGGAGCAGCATGAATTCCGTACAACAGGTCACAAGCTGCTGTCCCGCGATTATCCCGCGCAGGTCACAAGCGAAAAGTCGGCGGCGTATCAGCGCCTGACGATTCGGTCCAAGCTGGATATTGTGGCAGGTACACAGCAGGAAATCACGCTTTACCGCGGCGTTGACCGCATAGATATGAAAACCGTGATTGAGGACTATCAGTCGCGCGATGACCTGTTTACGCTGACATTCCCTGTGCGCGTTAAAGGCGCAAAGCCGGTGTATGAAGATCGCTTCGCGCCGCATATCTGCTGCGCCAGCCAAAAAAAGCTGTCCTTCCAGACACACCAATATGTGATGTTTTCGCACTGTACAGTGGCGCCAACAATGCAATGGATCGACCTCGGACCTACGGTCAAGCTGGCGTTCCAAAACGGCAATAACGTGCTTGGCGACATCAACATCGGCAGCACGGCGCTGATACGCGCCGAAACGCCTGAGCTGCAAAAAGCCGCCGATGCGCTGCTGCACACCCTTGCGAAAAAAGCGATTCCCGTTACGCCTTACAGCGACACCGAGTCGCGCCGCTATGCGAAGGTGATACACTTCAACGAGGACCTGCGCAACACCGATACCCGCTTTGTACTCTCGATTGACGGGGCAGACAACGCATATGAAAATCAACTGCTGGCAGGGCTAAAGCCCGCGCAGCTTGCGAAATTCAACCGTACGCTGGAGAAAAAAGGCGCGGCGCTGCTCTTTGCGCGGGACACCGACAATCTCTGGAAAAAATCCATCGACGTGCTGCTAATCAAAGCGAAAGACATTGAGACCCTCAATGCCTGCCTTGTGCAGATGGACGCGTCGCTCGCTTCCGGCAGCGTGCTCGCGGTGCAGAACGCTGTGCTGGCAGAAGCGCCCGGATATACGGAAGACTACGGCGTTTCTGTCTTTAACAAAGGCACAATTTCGTGCAGCGTTGAGCCCGGCAATCTGCTGAACATGATGTTATTCCATACGGCGAATTTTTACGGCAACGAGGGCAATGTTACCGGCGGCGAACAAATGATACCCGAGCAGAAAACGCACTGCTTTACCTATGCGCTCTATCCGCACAGCGGAGATTACCGCGCGGCAGGCGTGTTCGCAAAGGCGTTTGAGTTCAACAACGAGCTGATTTCGCTTACAAGCGCTGTGCCGGTACGCAATTCCGTACTGCCCGAGAAAAAGAGCTTCATTCGTTGCCCGCAGGATTTCGTGATCACTTCCATTAAGGCGGGCGGCTACCCTCTGGCGCAGATGAAAGCGAACTGCGGCAGCCTCTTTGAACGCGGGCTTGCGATACGCGGCTTTGAGCCGAATGGTGTTGCGGCTAAGGCGAAGGTCAGCTTTGATTTTGATATCGGTACCGTACAAAGCGTCAACCTGCTGGAGGAGGAGCCTGCGCCCGTACGCAGCGGCGTGCGCGCGTTTACTGTCAATGCGCCGAGCCATTCCATCGAGACTTTTACCGTTGCCGTGCCTGACACCCTTCCGAAAATCGGCAGCGATCAGCTTGGGGCGCAAGCTGAGCCTGTGCAGCCGGTCTATGTCCGCTCGTGGGAGCATGACCTTGGCACCATGCCCATGGGCTACCTCAGCGTAGCGGGGGCAATCAGCCGTAAGGTCAGACAGATTGATGACCGTACGTATGGCTTTACCGTCTTTGTCGCAAACAACCACCCCGATGCCTCCGTAAAGGGAACAGCCAATTTGCTGCTGCCAAAGGGCTTTACTGCGACTGCGCAAGCATTTGCGTATGACGTACAGCCAGAAGGGCTGCAGACCTTTGATATCACCGTAACGAAGCCTGATGCGCAAGCGCAGGGCATTTTGCGCCTGCAATACAGCGACGACGGACAGACCTTTGAGGATATCTATGAATTCGGCAGTTTTCAGCCGAGCATCACCCTGCGTATCGAAGGCAACCATGTGATTGCAAGCGTTTATAACCGCACAACGGAGTGCCTTTATGGCGAACTGAGCCTTGCAAGCCCCTACGAAACCTGGGAATACGGTCTGCACAACCGTTCAGCCATGGGGAACATCACCCCGCGCACCATGGCGGTAGACCTGCCCGCAGGCAGCTCGAAGGAATATATTTTCGCGGCTGACATACCGGAGGACGTATCCTATTGGGCGGCTGCAAAGCTCATGGTGAACGGGCGGATATTCTTCGGCTATGCAGAGCGCAAGGGACCGAATCATAACCCCTGGTCGCGTGATATCTGGTCAAAAGTGGAAGCCGACGGCGGCTCATTGCGGCAGCTGCTGGAGATGTAACGGTCTGCGGAACAACAAAATTATACAGGGGTCACCTGCCTTTTATACGCAGGTGCCCCCCTTTTTTTCGATAGCGCTTGCATTTGCTCTTGCATTGCCGCTCAGAATTTGTTATACTATAATCCATTATTTATCTTAAACTTTGCATGGGAGAAAAAAAGATGTTTGAAACACAATGCCTGGATGTCAACCAAGCGGGGCATCTGACCATAGGCGGATGCGACACGATTGAACTGGCGCGTAAGTACGGAACGCCGCTCTATGTAATGGACGAGGCGCAGATACGGCATGGCTGCCGCGCATATAAAGCGGCGATTGATAAATGCTACGGCGGCTACGGCTTGCCTTTGTATGCCAGTAAGGCGTTTTCCTGTAAAGAGATCTATCGCATCGTCCATCAAGAGGGCTTGGGGATTGATGTTGTTTCTGCGGGGGAGCTGCATACAGCGCTGTCCGTGGGATTTCCGCCGGAGCGCATTTATTTCCATGGCAACAACAAGACGCCCTTTGAGCTTGATTATGCGCTGCGCGCAAACGTTGGGCATATTGTTATAGACAATTTTACCGAGCTGGAGCTGCTGCAAGAACTGACTGCTGCCGCAAATAAGCGTGTACGCGTCATGCTGCGCATTAAACCCGGTATCGACGCGCATACGCATGAATTTATCCGCACCGGTCAGATTGATTCAAAATTCGGCTTTGCGCTGGAAACCGGGGAAGCCATGCTTGCCGCAAAGGCGGCTGTGCAGGCACAGAATTTGCAGCTGGTAGGTGTGCATTGCCACATCGGTTCACAGATTTTTGATACCGCGCCGTTTGAGCTTGCGGCGGAAGTGCTGCTCGGCTTTTTAGCGGAGGTAAAGCAGGCGCTCGGGCTGGAAATGGTACAGCTCAACCTCGGCGGCGGCATTGGCATCCGTTACGCCGCGGATGATAACGCGCAGGCCTACGGCGTCTATTTTGAAAAGGTAGCTGCCATAGTGCGTGAACAGTGCGCAAAGCTCGGCTTTCGCCTGCCCTACCTGCTGCTTGAACCCGGGCGCTCTATTCCGGGACCGGCAGGGATTACATTATATACCGTTGGCGCGGTGAAAGACATCCCGAACGTGCGCCGCTACGTCACAGTCGACGGCGGCATGGGGGATAACCCGCGCTATGTGCTGTACGGCGCAAAATATACTGTACTGTGCGCTGACCGTGCAAAGGAGGAAGCCGCCGATACCGTTACCGTCGCGGGGCGATACTGTGAAAGCGGAGATCTGATACAGGAGTACACAAAGATTCAGTCAGTTATGCCCGGCGATACGCTCGCGGTGCTTGCAACGGGCGCGTATAACTATTCCATGGCGTCGAACTATAACCGTGTGCCGCGCCCGCCCGTGGTGATGGTCAGCAACGGCGTGCCGCGTGTAATCATACGCGGCGAGAGCCTGGACGACATGAACCGCCTGGATGTGTAATGTTGTAGGGTGCGACGACCCCGGCGCGCCGAAAACACACACTAATATGAAGATAAGCCATGGAGGGGATTATGAAAGCTGTCATACAGCGCGTTACAGAGGCGAAGGTTAGCGTAGACGGCGTGGTCACCGGAGAAATCGGCGCAGGATTTGTGGTGCTGCTGGGCGTTGCGCAGGGCGACACAGAGCGCGAGGCTGAATTGCTCGCAGGGAAAATTGTGCGTCTGCGCGTGTTTCGTGACAGCGAAGGAAAAATGAATCGGTCGTTGCAGGATAATAACGGCGCCGCATTGGTGATTTCGCAGTTTACGCTGTGCGCTGATCTCAAAAAGGGCAACCGACCTGCATTTACGCCCGCCGCAGCGCCTGAGGACGCCAATCGGCTGTATGAATATTTTATTGCTTGTCTGCGCGGAGAAGGGATTTCAGAAGTGCAAACGGGTATATTTGGCGCGGACATGCATGTGGAGCTGACCAATCACGGTCCCGTGACAATCCAAATGGATACCGACCTATGGAGGAAAGCCGGA
>JAVBSB010000010.1:0-5800 GCA_031547365.1 Oscillospiraceae bacterium
GGTTTCGTGAGAATGAGCCTGCGCTGTTCGCCCGCTGTGTAAAGATCATCAACCCGAAGGATTACATCAACTTCCGCCTGACCGGAGCGATTGCGACGGACGTCAGCGATGCCAGTGGTACGGGGCTGTACGATGTGCATAACGGCTGCTGGAGCGCTGCATTGCTTTCATTGCTTGGTTTGTCGGCTGATCTTTTTGCGCCTGTGCTGCAATCCACGCAGGTCATGGGCAATCTCAGCCAAACTGTTGCCGCCAAAATCGGTTTGCCCGCCGGTCTGCCTGTTGTGGTGGGTGGCGGCGACGCTGTGCTGTCCGCTGTAGGCATGGGGCTCGAAGAAGCCGGGCAAATCGCTGTAACGCTTGGTACGAGCGGTGTCGTTGCGCGGCACGTGCCGTCTTATTTTATCAATGAAGGCGCTAAGCTGCAGTTTTCGCGCGCCTGCCTGCCCGGGATGTACCATGCCATGGGCGTTACGCTTTCAGCCGCGGGCAGCTATCAATGGCTCGAAACCCTCCTGGGCGATCCGCGCCTGTCTTCCCGTACCCAGCGCTACAAAGCCATGGATGAGGCTGCATCAAAGTCCAAGCCGGGCGCAAACGGC
This sequence comes from Oscillospiraceae bacterium, assembly GCA_031547365.1. Lineage (GTDB taxonomy): Bacteria > Bacillota > Clostridia > Oscillospirales > Acutalibacteraceae > WRMQ01. Next base: position 603 of record JAVBSB010000010.1, read on the forward strand.
GTACTGTTTTTGCCCTATCTCAGCGGCGAACGCTGTCCCATAAACGACCCAAGCGCCACCGGTAGTTTTGTTAATCTGCGCCTGACGACTACAAAAGGCGACATGGCACGCGCCGTAATGGAAGGCGTTGCTTTTTCGCTGCATCAAGTGTATGACCTTATTGCGGCGGCAACCGGACCGGCTAACAAGCTGATACTTGCGGGCGGCGGCGCAGTCAGCCCGATTTGGCGGCAGATTTTTGCGGATGCTTTTGCGCTTCCCGTGGTGACGCTTGAGGCAGGGGATGAGGGCGGATCGTTCGGGGCGGCGATCTTAGCGGGGCTTGGTGCCGGCACATGGTCAGCCCCTGCGGAAGTTCTTTCGCGTCTGCGCGTGAAAAGCGAAACCGTCCCAATCGACGCGAACAGCATTATCTATCAGCAGCGGTATGAGGCATACAAGCGGGTCTATCCGACCATCAAAGGCTTATAATTGCATACAAAAAAGCCGGGTAGCACATAACTACCCGGCTTTTTATTTAAAGATGCTTAAAAATAACCCTCGGTTGCGGTGACCAGCAGAGGCTTTTGCGCCTCAAACGGAGATGTGATCGTGATTTCGCGACCTTCTGCGCTGCTGCGCGAAACGGCTGTCAGTACCTCCAGCACATGCAGCGTCTGCAATGCGGCGCTCGCGCGCGGCATGCGTTTTTCTTCCAGGGCTTTTGCCATGTCGGCAAGACCTGCGCCGCGGCAGTTTTCGAGGTAAATATCATAAGGTGAATCAATCAAAATCCAGTCGCCGCCGCCAAAATTTTCAGCCGCATCAGGGGAATTCTTCTCTTTAATTTTGATTTTAATATCACCCGAAAAAGCATTCGGATCAGGTACCTGGATATTCCCTTTGGTGCCATAGATCTCAATGCAGTTAACCCCGGGCATGGAATACGCGTCGAATGTGGTGATCAGCGTAGCAATCGCACCGCTTTCAAAGCGCAGCAATGCGGTCTGATGCGTGGGAACGTCCACATCAATCACAGTACCGTTGAGCGGCTCGCTCGTGATGGTACGCGTCGGGTAAGTGATGCGCGTCATTCCCATTACGCTTTTGACCGGCCCCATAATCTGGCACAGCGCGGTGACATAATACGGACCCATGTCGAGCATCGGTCCGCCGCCCGGCGCGCTGTAATAGAACGCAGGGTCGGGATGCCAGGTTTCGTGCCCATGGCAAATCATATGCATCGCGGCGCCTACAGGCTCGCCTATCAGGTCTTCGGCAACCAGTCTGCGGCAGCCCTGTATGCCTGCACCGAGAAACGTATCGGGCGCACCGCCTATCATCAGGTTCTTTTGCGCGGCGAGCTCGACCAATTCCTTGCCCTGCTCAAACGTTGCGGCAAGCGGTTTTTCGCTGTATACATGCTGTCCGGCTGCCAGCGCGGCGCGGCTGACCTCGAAATGCTCTGCGGGGCGGGTGATGTTGAGCACGATGTCGACCTCCGGGTCGGCAAACAGCTCATACATGTCGTTATAAAGCTTTGGTATCTTATATTCATCCACGGCTTTCTGTGCTTTTTCGCGCACGAGGTCACATACGCCGATTACTTCAAGTTCCTTAAATTTTTCCGACAAGTTTTTGAGATAAATTCCGCTGATGTTTCCGACTCCTACAAAACCGATGCGTGTTTTCGCCATATAAAATCCTCCCGAGAAATAAAATCACCAACGCCAATTTCTTAGCGTCTAAAGTCTAAAATCTTAATTGTCTAATATCTGGCTTAATACATTTTTGCGTTGTTGAGATATTGATCAACCGTCCAACCCTGCGCGGCGGCGGCGGATTTGCCTTCGGCAGCCCACAAAAAGCCGCGGCGCATAAGCTCCTGCGCGTTGGGCGAATGGTCGAACACATCGTCATGATGCCCCAAGGAGTTATAAAATACACGCCCTATGCCCCAATATTTTGTCCAGACCACGGGCATATCGACGGCTTTATTGGATGCGTGATAATAGCTTACCAGCGGGAACCGCGTGGTAGCCAGCACTTCAATCGAAGGGTCAATGTGCAAATAATACTGCTCGCTGGTGACCTTAAAATCCTCCAGTCCTTCGGTTAAAGGGCTGGAATTGCGGCAGATGTTAACGGTATATTCTACGCCGTCGCCGCCCGGATGGCTTACCCACTGCCCGCCGGTCATGAACTGCCACTCTGTGTCAACCCGGTACGCGTCGCACATTCCGCCGTGACAGCCTGCGATTCCTACGCCCGCGCCGACAGCCTTTGCAATTCGTTTTGAAACAGCATCGTCCATCGGACCGCCGGTCGTAACCGGTACCAAAAGATCTAACGCCGCCAGTTCGTCATATTCCGGCAGCGCGTTCGCGCCCTGCATAACCTGGACCTTGAATCCCTCATTTTCTAAAATACCCTTGAACCGTATGGCTACTTTTTCGGGTTCGTGACCGTCCCAGCCGCCCCAGAAAATCAAAGCGCTTTTATCCAAAACAAAAATCTCCTAGCGTAGATTTGTTCATATATTGCCATTATAGCATATGAATATTGGAAAAGCAAGGGAAATTTGCAATATTTCACAATTTTATCATAAATTTGGTACAAAAGTTAGTCGTTCAATTAGCTCTATAAAAGTTCAGCTTGGTAAAGCGAAAAACCTCTACAGCGAAAATTACTGTAAAGGTTTGCAGCTTGTCGGAATGATTAAGCTTGGGTTGCGTACATAGAATTTCTTATGGATTAACGTATTAACCTGAAAAAGCAAGAAGTAATACAAGCAGCGCAGTAAAGCGATAAACCTTTACAGATGCTGAATTGCGTAAAGTAAAACGCTTTACAGTCGTTTTTACAGCGTTTCGTTCAGCTTTTGCAGCGCATAAACTATCCTGCCGCGGTCATGCGATTGTTCGAGCCGGTGCAGGCTGCCGGGGCGACCGACGAACCAAATTTGTTCAGTCATTTCCTCTGGAATATGCAAAAACAGTGGCACAAACGCCGCCAACGAACCGCCGTGCGCCACCACGATGGCGTTTTTTTCTTCGCTTTCCAGTTGTTTTACAAATACCGCAATGCGGCGGCTGAGTTCGCGCCGGGTTTCTGCGTCGGGGATGGGGCGGTAATCCAAAAATGTACTGCCCTCGCGCGGCGCGCTGTGCTCTTTCAGCCATTGCTTACTCTGCCCTGTGGCGGAGCCCATTTTAAGTTCCCGCAATTCCGGCACATAAGTGACGGGTAAGTGCAGCGCCTTCGCAATGGGAGCAGCCGTTTGCGAGGTGCGCAGCATGTCCGAAGCATAGAGGACATAATCGGGTTGCTTGCCCAGTTCTCGCCGCAGCTTGCGGGCAATGCGCCTTGCATGGCGTTTTCCGCGCGCTGTCAGCGACCAATCCGTCGAGCCGCCTACCATCCCGTTTTTGTGATGCACCGCCTGCGTGTGCTGCACCGTAATGATTTTCATATGTAATTCCTCGCTTCACTTTTGTTTTAGCTGAAAAGCGCCCCCCACCTTGCGGCAGAGGGCGACGAAATGCTTTATCGGGAATTAAAAGACGCCGTAGAACGTATCGCCGAACCACTGGGTGATGGCGAAGGTGACTTCGTATTTATCCATGAACAGGGACAGCGGCAGCGCCATCAGAGGAGCAATACGACCAAACCAGCCCTTTGTGCCGGCAAGATAGAACGCGTGGCGGGAGCCGACCTTGCTTTCAGCGACGTTGTCGTCATTGAAGTAGGTTGCGAACGCGGGGATAATGTTGGTTGTATAGCTGACAACCGGGGCGGTGCCGGCGGTTGTGACCACACCCTCTGCGTCCACTACGGGCGGAACGGGATCGGCGTCCAGCGTGAGGGTAATCAGGCGGCCGCCGCGTATGTCGCGGTCGCCCTTTGTGGCGTAGGTACAACCTGCGGTCTGGATAAAGTCGACGCCATCATACTGTTTTACAAAGCTGTTCAGGCGGTCATGACCTGCAACGGCAGCCAGCACGTGACCGTATTTTTTCATCATGGCGAACATGTTCGCGTTGACGGAGGTTGAGGGTGTCTGACCTTGCTTGCCTAATTCGCGTCCATCGGTTGCTTGGGCGATTTCAGGCAGCGGAAGATGTGTAAATACCATAGAGGGAATGCCATAAGTTGCCTGGAAGGTAACGCCCTCTTCTTCGCGTACGGCATACCACGCGGACTGTGTGCGGTACAGACCGTTTGTGTTGGAGTCGAGCATCCACAGGTCAAACGCGGCGCCGCCGACTGTTTTCGCGGCAGCAGCAGCTTCGTCCTTAAAGATCATCAGGTTGTGGTTGCCAACGCCGGCGTCTGTGACGGAATCGTCATAGCCGAGGAAATTGTCATACTTCTCATAGCGATCAAACAGGCTGACCTTATTCACCGGAATAAGCGCTTCCTGATCACCGAAGGTAATGGTGAAGGGGTAGTCTTTAACCAAATCGATAATCCAGGGCACAGAAATCCAGTTGACAATAAAGGCATTCGAGTTCTTGTTGGTAATGTCGCCGTTGAGCACGATCAGATCGGGCTTCGTGTCTTCAATCACATATTTGACATAGCGAAGAATTGTGGCATACGGAGCGATGCCAATCTCGAGGTCGTTGAGCACCAGAATTTTGAACTCTCCGTTTTTGAAGTACAGTCCGGACTCCAGTGAGGGGGTGATGTCGCGGCTGATGACCTGTTCCTCGGGCGTCAATTCGTCACCGGATACGATGGGCGCGGCAGCCTGAACCGTTGTCTCTTCTGCGGCCACGAGGACCGGTTCGGTCTCGGCGACGGTCTCTTCGACGACTACGGGAGCCTCGGTCGTTACCTCATCCTCTGCAACGGCAGCAAAACCGCCGAAGCTGAGCAACAAGCAGAAAGCCATCAGCGCAGCCAGAAGTTTGATTGAAATGCGAGTTTTCATTCAAGGATCTCCTCTCTTCATTTTGCTTTTAATTGTATCGTCAAACAAGGCGCAATGCAGTGTAATGAACGGCATATGCGGGCATTGTTCGTTGACTTAAAATCATTATAGCACCTATAAATAAAAAATGCAAGCAAAAACAGAACCATATATTAGATTTTCGCTGAGAAGTTAGATTATTTCGTTACTTTTGCCTGCGCAATTCGACTTGTTCGGTAACTTCCGCGATTGTTCCGCAAAATTTCCACAATTTCTCACACGCGGCGCACCAGTCCTCAAACCC
>JAVBSB010000002.1:0-2515 GCA_031547365.1 Oscillospiraceae bacterium
GTCATCGGCGGCTCAACTACTGAACGTACATTCAATCCCGCCGATAAATTCCCCACAGCTTACATCGAGCGCCGCGAAATGGCTTATTCCTATAACGACGGCGGTCTGTATTATTTTATGGACGGCGAAACGTTTGACATGATTCCCGTTAACGAAGCCGATTTGCCCGACAACTTTCGCTTTGTAAAAGAAGACTTTGTCTGTAAGATTTTAAGCTATAAGGGCAACGTCTTCGGCGTGGAGCCGCCCACCACCGTGGTATTGCAGGTGACCAAGACGGACCCGGGCTTTAAGGGCGACACCGCCACCAACGCCACCAAGCCCGCCATTCTTGAAACCGGCGCGGAAATCAAGGTACCCCTGTTCATCGACGAAGGCGAAATGCTCGTAGTCGATACACGCACCGGCGAATATGCCAGCAGGGCATAACATCATCATACCCAAAGGAGTCAGCTATGGAACTCATTGAAAAGGTACAGCAACTGCAAAAATTAGCCAAGGGCGTAGATGATCTGCCGCCGGCAGCGGCGGCTGTATTGCACGCTGCGCTGGAGCTGCTGGAGGAGCTTGCCACGGAATTGTCATCTGTGCATGAGGAGCTTGAGGCTCTGACCGAGCAGGTGGATGACCTCGACGAAGTCTTGGAAGAAATGTGCGAAGACATCTATGGCGACGAAGACGGCGACAAAACCTTTGAGGTGGAGTGTCCCAATTGCGGCGAGCTGATCCAAATTGACGAAGGCATCCTGGAAGAAGGCAGCATCGCCTGCCCCGGCTGCGAAGAAACCCTCGAGTTCGATCTGGGCTGCGACTGCGAAGGCTGCCACTGTGAGGACTGCGAAGGGCATGAAGACTAGACCGGCGATCAAATTTCTTGCCCGCTTTCATTCGTTGACGGATGGCGTTATCACGTTGCGTTTGGTTGAACAAAATTCCGGCAGCCGCGAAATTTTGCCTTTTTATTATTTTGATATTTTTGATTACAGCGGCTTCGTGGGAAAGATTAGCGTGCGCATCGGCGACAACGCGCACTCGTACTTTAATGGACACATCGGCTATGAAATTGATGAGGCGCACAGAGGCAACCACTATGCGCTGCGCGCCAGCCGCTTGGTATTGCCCATTGCCAAAGCGCACGGTATGCGGCGGCTCTATCTGACCTGTCAGGAATCCAACGCCGCTTCCCGCAAAACCATCGAGCGACTGGACGCTGTGTTGTTAGAAGTTACGGACGTTCCGAAAAGCTGCTTTTTTTGGAAACCAGGGATTGAAAAGTATTGCATATATCGGCTTAATTTGTCATAATAATTGGTTTCCTGTTCATTGCCGCTGTGGCGAAATCGGCAGACGCAAGGGACTTAAAATCCCTCGGAGGTAACTCCGTACCGGTTCAAGTCCGGTCAGCGGCACCAAACAACCCCTTGACGCGTAAGGCGTTAAGGGGTTGTATTTTATTATCCTATTCGTTTTTCTTATCTAAGTTGATCGATCATCTGCCGCAGATCATCCGCCGACAGCATCCCATTGAAAGTGTTTACCACCTTGCCGTCTTTATCGATAAAGACAGACAGCGGAATCCCGCCTTTATCAAACGCGGCGTCCCCTTGCCCATTGACGTCATAATAAACAGGGAAGGAAAAGCCTTCCGATTTAATATAGCGCTGCCCGTCGCTCTGCTTGTCATTCCAGTTTTGTGATAAATGCACGATCATAAAGTTAAATTCGTTGCCTAATTCCTTGTATGCCGCGTCAAAGTCCGGCAGCTCCGCTTTACAGGGCGGACACCAACTGGTCCAAAAATTAACGATTGTGGGTTTGCCCCGCATGTCGGACAGCCGCACCGTGTTGCCGTCTTTGTCCTCCACAGCAAAATCAGGCGCAAGCGTACGGTCGTTTTCTGTAACCTCGGCGCTCTCGCCGGGCTGTTGTTCCGTTTTGTTTTGTATTTGTTCGGCGGTGCTTTCTTCTTTGGAATTCAGCTTTACATCGTCCTTTAGCGCGTTATACGCATACACCGCGCCGACCAAGACACCTGCAAGAATGACAACGACCAGCAGGATTTTGAAGATTTTTTTCATAACAACTCTCCTCCTTTAAAATGTAAGCAATGCTAAAAAGCGCCCCATAAGCCCGGTTATCATAAGAATACCCATGACCACAAGCAGCGAACCGGAAATAATATTAATGACCTTGTAATGCTTTTTAATGAAAGTAAATGCGCCCTTGAGTCTATCAATCAATACGGCGCTGAGAATAAAGGGAATGCCAAGCCCGAGCGAATAGACCAACAGCATGAGAATACCTGCAAGGATTTTGCCGCCTGCCGACGCCATCATCAGGGCGGAGCCGAGAAACGCGCCAATACAGGGTGTCCACCCGACAGAAAAAACGATGCCAAACAGCGCGGAAGAGAAGAAATTTAAATCTTTCGTGTTGGCATTTTTTTGGCTGCTGCGGTTGAGAAAGCCTATCTTCAGCACGCCCATAAAATTCAGACCGAGAATGATTACGATTA
>JAVBSB010000117.1:0-8354 GCA_031547365.1 Oscillospiraceae bacterium
ATACAGGCTTCGCGCCTGCCGCAATGCCGCAGGTTGCATATCCTACGACGATGCGTGTGGCTTCAAATTTCGCTTTTGCGCGGGCCTTAATATCGTTTAATTCGGCGACAGAAATCATGTTTTTTACTCCTTTCATGCCCTGTACTTCGCGAGGATATCATCCAGCATGTTCGGGGTCAGATTGCCGTACACCTCGTCGTTAATCATCATTACGGGAGCCAGACCGCAGGCACCGATACAGCGGCAGGCCTCGAGCGAGAACAGACCGTCCGGCGTACATTCGCCGGGACCAATTGCCAAAAGCTCCTGCAGGCGCTCATACACTGCCTGCGCGCCCTTGACATAGCAGGCTGTGCCGAGGCAGACCGACACGGAATACTTTCCGGCGGGCGAAAGGGCGAACTGCGCGTAGAAGGTTGAAACGCCGTAGACCTTTTCCAGGGGAATTGCCATGCCGTCGGCGATCATCACCTGCACCTCGTAGGGCAGATAGCCATAGATTTCCTGTGCCTTTTGCATTACGGTCATCAGTTGGCTTGGGTCGCTGCGGTACTGTTCAATCACAGCTTGCAGCCGCTCGGACTGTTCCTGCGTCCCATTAAAAGGGAGCTTGCTGATCTTTTTTAACATATTTCCTCCGGTATTATAGTGATCTTGCCGCATCAAAACAAGCGCGGCGGCAGAAACGCCAGCGCGCACTACATCATTATAACAGAAGAAAATCGGTTTGTCAACGTGAATGTCAAAGCCCGCATGAATTACAGCGGAAAAAAAGATTTAAAGAATATTTTATTGGAATGTAGTTAAAATAAACAGAGAATTTGACATTTTTAAGGTGACAGAGCATTTTCGGGTAAAAATAAACAGACCATAGCGGAAACAATCCGCTATGGTCCTATCAATGCCGGGCATCTGATATCTGCTGTCAGGCGCTCAGGTTTCGATTTTAAACCAGTCGATGTCTTTGATTTTGACCTCTTTGGTCAGGGTCATGGAAATTGGGAATTCGCCCTGATCCGCAAAATTGCCTGCGCCCTTGCCGGTGGCGGTTAAGTCATATTTTACGGTAAGATTAATTTCCTTTGCGCGGTCGCCATCCTTGAGCACCTGCGCAAATACAGTGAACTCTTTTGGCACAAGGGTGTAATCCGAAATGACCAGGTAATCGTTTGCTTTGGCAAGCTGCACGAGAATATCCGCTTTATCGGCTGCGGGAAGCAGATTCGCCTCGGCGGCGGGATTCAGCTTGCCGTCGATCTGGTACAGCGTATTATAATCATCCTGCGACACTTCGCCCATCTGCTCCAGCACATACGCGCGCTTTTCGGCGGCGGACTTGCCCTTCATCACGATGTTGCGATTTTCTTCAATATCGACTTCCAATTCCGCAAGTTTTTCCGCAACCTTGAGTTCTAACAGCTCCTGAACGGTGAGCTCGACCGCGTCCGCCGCAGACAGCGTACGGAACAGAACAGGACACTGCGCCTCTGTGAAAACCAGCTCTTTGCCATCCTGACTGGCTTCGATCTGCTTTGTTTCGCTAAAATCCATTGAGAGCTTACCCGAAAGATAGGAGGTAATATACTTTTTTAAGGTGCCGGAAGCTGATTTAAGCAGTTCGTTCTCAATTTCGATGTCGTCCATGCTGTATTTAACTTCCAGAATGTAGCCGACTGACGTTCGTATACCGTTTGCAATTTTAGTGAAGTAAGCGGCAGGGTCTGCCTGCGCAACCTCAAAGCTGGTTGTAGCGATTTGTTCTGTTTTTTCATCCGGCTGGAACAGGTCGCATCCAAACAACCCGAGCGCCAGCACAAGCACTAAAAGAATGGCAACAATCGATTTGATGGCTTTCATAAGGAACCTCCCAATTTTATATTTTTGCTGCGTATTACTTTGCAACCTTGACGATGCAGTCCTCAAAGGGGGCAAGACCGGTTTGATCAAACTGATAAATGGTTTCCATCGTGATATCGAGACACGCTTCTATGGTCTTGGGATTCAGGTTGTCGGCGGTGTCAAGCCGTGTGTGGTAGTAATCGGCAGGCGCGGGGTTCATGGCGGCAAAGGTTGCGGCTCGCATGCCCGCCTGGGTCGCCGCAGTGGCGTCGCTGGAGCCGAAGAACAGGTTTTCGTAGGGCAAATCATATCCCGCAGTATTGGCGGCTTTGCGCATCAGCGCGGCGACAGCGTGGTCGTGCTTGACGGTCATGTTCAGGTCGCGGATATAAATCCCCATGTACTCAAAATCCGTCATGGTATCCAGGGCAATATAGATGGTTTCCACGTCCTCGTATTCCTTGGCATGCCGATCGCAGAAATCCTTCGCGCCGCGCAGGCCGATTTCTTCGCAGCCGCCGCAGATGACCATCAGCTCGGTGTTTTCAAGCCGCAAATTCAGGTCGCCCAGCATTTTTGCGGTTCCCATGGCGGTAAAGCAGCCGCTAAGGTTGTCGTTCGCGCCTATAACATGTAATTTCGGACGCTCAAACATCCAGCCTGAGAGCATAAGAACACAAAGTCCGGCAAACACATAGCCCAAAATGGTAAGCAGAGAGCTGCGGGTCTCCAGCGCCTGTACGCCGACCCAGCCTTTGCCCGCGACCACTGCCGCGACGGAAATACCGATGCCAAAAAACAAAGTAATAATAGCAGTGACGACCACAAGCATGCTGAGCTTTGGCGTTTTAAAATATTTGTAGCCCCAGTATGTGTAGCTCCATTCGTTTGCGGAATCCGCATGACCGCAAAGAATAATGCGGCGCTTTTTTTCGCCCGAGGGGTTGCGTACGGCGATGAGGTTCTGCGACTGTTTTTTCGGCAGAAGCCAATCCACCGCTTGTTTATAAAGAATAAACTCCAGCACGATGAACAAAACTTCCAGTACCAACAGCGCCAATCCGACGATTGCATACCCCAAATTATATGCCAGCATCGCAGCCAGACCCGCTAAAACACCGGAACGAACCCATAGCATAAACGCCTTAGGCGCAGTCTTAAAGGATTCCATCCATGTTTTGTCGCAGCATGTTTCGAGGTCTTTTTGCATCATCTCCTGCGCCTTGCGTTCTTCTTCGCTTGCGCTTGGTCGCGGTCCGCATTCCTTACAGACCTTTTTAATCCCCCGTACAGCGAAATTTGTGTACTCGCGCAGCTTGGATTCGTAGTTTGCTATGCTTTCTCTTGCCGTCATTCGTATGGACCCGCCTTCCCCTTTTTCTTTCTCTTGACATTTGTTAAAAATGGTTGTAAAATATAGTCAGAATTTGTATTAATTTGGAGGTATCACATGAAAAAGAAAGGAACCTTAGTTGTTTTGCTGCTGATTTTAGTCGCAGGCATTGGTCTTTATTTTGCTTATCATAATAAGGATATCGTCAGGCTGCCGCAGTCGACCACGGGTACTACCCTTGCGGAGCTGTGGGAAACCGACTGGCGCGGTCATGCGCACCCGCCCGCTTCAGGGAACAAGGCAGCAAGCACCGCAAAATCCGAAAAAAAATCGCAAAGCACCAATGGTTCTACAAGCACTGCTAAAAGCACAACCTCTGGCACGAAAAAACAGAGTGGTTATGCCTATGCTGAAGAATACAACCTCTATCCGTCTGTAGCGGAGATTCCGGTCAACAAGTACCTGATCTGCGTCAACCGCAACCGTTCGCTGCCGAAAGGCTATTCCGCTGCGGTTAAAACGCAGGTGTGCGTCAGCGTCTATAAAGAAAACAGAAAAATGGAAACCGAAGCGGCAAAGCACTATAAATTAATGTATGACGCGGCGATCAAAGATAAAATAGAGCTGATTCCCTATTCTGCGTTTCGCAGTACATCGCACCAAAAGAACAACTTTGACAATTCCATCAAACGGCGCGTGTCGCAGGGGATGACGCGCAAGCAAGCCATTGAAAAAACGCTTGAGACCATTCAGCTGCCCGGCTGCAGCGAGCACGAAACCGGCTTGGCTATCGATATTACGCGCAAGGGCGTCTGGGACACAGACCATGAGTTTTATAAAACAAAAGAATACGAATGGTTACAAAAGCACGCAGCGGAATACGGATTCATTCTGCGCTACCCCGAAAATAAGTTCAGCATTACGAAAGTGAAGTTTGAACCCTGGCACTGGCGCTATGTCGGTGTAGAGGATGCGAAAAAAATCAAGGCGAGCGGCAAATGCCTGGAAGAATATATGAATCTGGCGTAAGAATATCAGTTGACGTCTTTCCTCGTGACGACCTGTAATGCGGTTTTCACGAGGATTTTTATATCCAGCCAAAAGCTGCGGTTATGTATATATTCCATATCCAGCGCAACCTTTTCTTCGTCCGTGACATTCGCGCGCCCATTGACCTGCGCCCAACCGGTCAGCCCCGGCAGCACCGCATATACCCCGGCTTCCGCGCGCAACCGGCGGACAGCGTCCTCCTCCGGTATGAGCGGGCGCGGACCGACAAAGCTCATCTGCCCCTTAAGTATGTTCCACAGCTGCGGCAGCTCATCCAGGCTCAGCGCGCGCAGCAGCTTTCCCGTGCGGGTATAAGCGGCTGTATCCTTAATCTCGTTCTGTGCGCAGTTTTTTGTTTCGCGCCGCATTGTGCGCACCTTTAATATCTCAAACAGCTGATTATCTTTCCCCACGCGGTTCTGGCGGAAAATCACGGGCCAGCCGTCGTCGATTAATACAATCAAAACCACTGCCCCCAGCACCGGAGACAGCGCCAGCAGCGCAAGAACACTCATAATGACATCAAAACAACGTTTCATTTTACACCCCAACCACTGATTTTATCGATCCGTCCGTTATGATGAAGCGTTGGCCTGCATTTTTAAATATGCGTTGATGAACCCGTCCAAGTCCCCGTCCATTACAGCGGGAATGTTGCCGTTTTCAAAGTTTGTGCGGTGGTCCTTCGCCATTTGGTAGGGCATAAAGACATAGCTTCGGATTTGGCTGCCCCAGGCGATGTCCATTTGTACGCCCTTGATGTCTTCAATTTTATCGAGATGTTCGCGTTCTTTGATTTCGATCAGCCTGGATTTTAGCATGCGCAGCGCCACCTCGCGGTTTTGGTGCTGGCTGCGTTCCACCTGACAGCTGGTGACAATGCCGGTCGGGATATGTGTCAGGCGCACGGCGGAGCTGGTTTTGTTTACCTTTTGCCCGCCCGCGCCGCTGGCGCGGTAGACATCCATTTTAATATCGTCAGGGCTGATATCGATTTCGATGCTGTCGTCAATTTCCGGCATGACCTCCAGCGAGGCAAAGCTCGTGTGTCTGCGTCCGCTGGAATCGAAGGGTGAGCAGCGCACCAGGCGGTGCACGCCGTTTTCGCTTTTAAGGTAGCCGTATGCGTTTTCGCCCTGTATAATCAAAACCGCGGACTTTAGTCCTGCGGCCTCGCCGTCTAAAAAATCAACCAGGTCACATTTAAAGCCATGGCGGTCGCTCCAGTGGGTATACATGCGCACGAGCATTTCGGTCCAGTCCTGCGCCTCCGTACCGCCTGAGCCCGCGTGAAACGTCAGAATCGCGTTGCAGCCGTCGTATTCGCCTGAAAGCAGCGTCGAAAGCGTGCTGGCGTCCAGCTTGCGGACAAAGTCGTCTGCGCTTTGCCTGCATTCATCAAAGAGGGCTTCCTCCTCTTCCTCGTTCGCAAGCTCAATCATTGTCAGCGCGTCTTCAAAATGCGCCGCCAGTTTATTGTAGCCTTCACATTTTGCTTTTAGCTTAGAGATGCGCTGCAATATCACCTGGCTTTGCTTTGGGTCATCCCAAAAGCCATCTGCCGCACACTGTTCTTCTAAATCTGTGATTTCTTTTTGCGCCGCTTCCAGCCCAAGTGCCTCGCGCAGTTCGTTCAGTTTTTCTTTCTGCCCCAGCAGATGCAGGCGCAGCTCCTCAAATTGCAGCATATATCTGCCTTTCGTGTCTTTTTAGCCCAACAGGCAGCAATTATCTTAAGCCTGTCATTTTATCATATCATGATTTAATAAAAATAGCAAGACGTATTTATGAACTTTTTGATACATGCCGCATATGATGCAGTAAAGAAGGTTAAATTTAAATACAGTTTTTTTTCATTTATAATAGTAGGAGTGGTTCCAGTGGACACAAGAAAACAAGGGCAATGCCCGCACCGCAGCAAAGGCCCGCAGATGAGCTTCCCCAATCCGGTCATACAACAACGCCCCTGCGCCGCTCCGCGCGTACAGCAGACAGTGATCCCGACCATACTGCGGCGCGCCTATATTTCTGCCTATGCAAAGGATTTTACGCTCATCGCAAACCGGGGCGAAAAGCTGGTGCTTCCCCTTGATGAACAGCGCACGGAAGGCGGCATGAGCATCTCCGGCGGAACGGTGGATGTGCGCGACGACGGGTACTACATGGTGCTGTGGGAGTTGGGCGTACAAGGCGTATTGGGCGAAGCGGCGCTGTATATGGGTGTCAATGGCGCGGCAAGCCAGCTGACCTATGCCCTGCGACCGGACTACGACTCCGGGCAACAGATTACATGGCTAAGTGCGGGCGATAAGCTCAGCCTGCTGTTACAGACAGAGGAAGATAATGCGCGCATTCATTGCGGCAGCGCACAACTCACAGTTATACGGCTAGGATAAGTTCAGCCAAACATATTCGCAGTCCCTTATTCATAACAGGAAGAACAAATGCAGGGCAGAGCCAATTTAGGTTCTGCCCATAATACATGAAAAAGCCCCCGCCGAAGCGGAGGCTCTTGCGCGGATAATGGAATATTAGAGGTACAATACCCAGAGAGTTCCCTTGATCAGATAATACAGAATTGTACTTACAAAATTAGGCATGCCGGACCACAATGACAGCAGCAGCGGCGTTACCGCTTCCTGCGTTATGGCGTCATAGAGGAATTTGACCAGCAGGTTATAGATTACGCTCTGGTCTGCAACCACAATGCCGTCTTTTAAGTCGCCCGCATAGGTGATTTTAGTAAGCAGATCCGCGATGTCCAGCTGAACGCCGTCGCCCAGAATGCCGGTCAGAGCGTCGGTTAGCGCGCCTTCGATTAGCGTCTTAAAGCCGCCGTCCAAATCGAAGTCAAGACCGCCAAGCAGTTCGCTGACAAACCCCGTCGCCAGCAGCTTGTCAATCGCGGCGCTGTTGTACAGCAGGTTTGGCAGCTCCTTGAACAGCAGGTCTGTAATTGCGGCGTCACTCAGTTTATCCAGTCCTGCCAGCAGGGGCTCGAGGACAGCTTTGGTGACCGAGTCAACAGCGGCCTGTTCGTCGGCCGTCAGTGCAATCTCATTCAGTTTCGCGATATTCGGCGCCGCGCCCATTCCCATAGGCGCAAGGTATAATGACAAGGCGCTTCCCAGCTTCGCTGCTGTTACTTTTTCGGAAACAGGATCCAGTGTATCCTTAAGTTCATCTGATGTGGGCAGATCGGTTGCGCCGAGGGCTTTTAGGCCGGGCGCGTAGTCGGTGTCATACTTCGCAATGATATCGTTGGCATAGCTCATCGCAACGGCAGGCCGCAGCACGATGCACATCTTGTTGATGAAAGAGGCTCTGTCGGTTACGCCCCAAGTCACATCCGTTGTGATGTCCGCCGCAAGGGTGGCGGGGTTCTTCACTTTGTCAGGTGCGTCGCTTGCAAAGATGTAGTATAGGATTCCGGCGGGAATTCCGCCGCCGAGCGCAGCTTTCAGTACAGTTGCTGCCTGTATTCCCGCAGAAGATTCAATTATACCGTCCAGTTTGGTTTGCAGTTGCGTTGCCACTGAACTGAGCGCCGAATTGACCGTTGCGTCTTTGTAGGCGTCGCCTAAAAGATCCAGTTTCATGCTGCCGAGCAGCTTGGGCAGCAGCAGCTTGGTTACCAGTATTTCGCCGGGCCAGGCAAGGTACTTGCCAATGTAGGGTATGGTATATGCAGCTTCTGTTTTTTTCTCGGGTTCGGTCCAACCGTTTGCGTCCGCCGCAGAAGCGCCTACCGCCAGAATGCCGGTGAGCATCAGACAGGTCATCAGTACGCATAAGATCCGTTTTGCTTTCATGATTTGCATCCTCCTAAAAATTCTTGTTAAGCAATTAGATTGCTTACTCGCCTCTAATTTTATCGCAATAATGAACAAATGTCAAGCAAATTATGAATAAAAGTCGGATAATTTGCCGTTACAAAAAAATGGCAAAACCGTCAGGTTCTGCCATTCAAAAGCAATTGGGTTTGATTTATACTGCCCGCTTCTTTAAGCGCGAGGGATTGCGCTCTACCTGAGGCGCAGCGCCTTCGGTAATGCAGGCGGGGGTGACAACCACGCGCTCCACCGTGGGGTCGGACGGCACGGAGTACATGAGCGGCTGCAGCAAAGCCTCC
>JAVBSB010000100.1:0-5192 GCA_031547365.1 Oscillospiraceae bacterium
TTCCTTATCGGTCTCCTCAACGACTCGCTCTACGGTAAAGCCTGCGACAGCAAGGGCGTTGATGTAATCAGAAATACGGCGATTGTACAGCGTAAGCGGATAACCTTCTTTGGGTGGCTCATATGAACCGATTCGTTCGGATTGGCGAACCTCCTGCCGGTTTTCGCTCTTGTAAAACGTGAACGGCTTGGATTCGTGGTGGTTGCCGGAGAAAATCAGTTGTACATCCACCGCGTCCACGCAAGCGCATAGCTCCAACAGCAGCAGGCAAAGCAACGCTACTCCTGCTTTTTTCAGGTTCGCTACCTCCCAGCAAAAGTCTTCGTATAGATTCCTTCCCCGATGATTTCAGGATCATCAAATGTGGTACTTAAATTTGGTTTGTTAGCGATCAGCGGAATCAGTTTGCCATCTATAACGCGCATATTGATATACTTATGATAAATGGTAGATACCGTTTCAACATCAAATGTCAGCGAAATAATTCCATTATTCCATTGGTAAATTGTGCGGATATCCCCCTTTTCTTTTTTCAGTAATTCTGACAATTCAGTTATGTTGCCGTATTGTTTAAGTTGAATTTCTTTTAATTCTGTAGCTGTGCATTCTTTCACCGTCATTGTATACTCGTTTACTTGCGCAAAATAGGGCTTCCATCCGCGCCCCATGAGCATTTCAAATCCGTCTTCGTCTATGCCGTTGTTCCCAAAACTTTTATCTGTTGCGCCATCTAGTGCTGCCGCACCCATATAGAAATCTCTGCCTCCCAGTTGTTCAATCCATCGGTCAAACGTAATTACCTTTTTCGGTTTGCTGTTAACGACCGAATAGAATTCCGTGATTGAACTTCCTGCCGTTGCACCCTGCGGGTTTATAAAATTAAGCAAAAACAGGTTTTTGCTTTTAAAATACGCAGTCTGCGCAGACATGAATGCAAAATCAGAGGCAAGCTTTTGTATTTGCATATCGCTGACAAACCACAATTCGGCGGGGACTGACAAATAGTCATCCATTTTTTTTAGAATTTCGGGGTCGGTTTCGCCCATCACAACAAAAGCTTCGCCTTTTCCATCGTGGTCATAGTCCGAAAAGCACCAAAGCAATGGTTTATACGTTGTTTTTGCCCGCACTTTCTCTAACAAAACGCTTTCGCGCGCAGGCAAGCGTTCATCCAATTTATAGCTAGGGTCGGTTGTCGGTTCCTCGGCTGTCGCCAACAACTGCGTTGTAGTGATAGCTTGCGCAGAGGACTGCTTTTCCTGAGCGCCTTCCCCGCAAGCGCATAGCCCCAACAGCAGCAGGCAAAGCAACGCTGCTCCTGCTTGTTTCATGCAAACACCTCTTTCATAAAAATGAACCTGCAATGCTTCGCATGGCGATTTTGTCATTCATCCGGCGGGGGGAGTCATGTTAGCCGTATAATGCGGGTAGAAGGGAAGTGGGATCGCCCTTGAGGAACGAAAGCAATTGGGGGTCGGTGATTTCGATGCCTAAACCGCTGCCGCTCTGATCATCATACCCGGAGTCACCTTCTTTGCTGCTCTTGTTGATCATTTTCTCTTGTTTTGTTTCCCCTGCTTTTCCCCCGCTTTGAAGTTGTAAATCGGAGTAATGCGTTTTTTTACATTCGCTGTCGGCTCGATCTGCGTTATAATATCCTCCATGCTCTTATACGCCATCGGGCATTCGTCAAGGGTTTCCGCGTTGACGGTGGACGAAAATATCCCGTCCATCTCTTTTTTATAAGCGTTTAGTGTAAAGCTTTGCTTCGCCTCGCTCCGGCTCATCAGCCGCCCGGCGCCGTGGGGCGCGGAGCAGTTCCAGTCAGGGTTGCCCAAACCCTCGCAGATTAACGCGCCGTCCCGCATATTAATGGGAATCAGCAGGGTTTCACCTGCTTGCGCCGATACCGCGCCTTTTCGCAATAGCATATGCTCCAAATCAATATAGTTATGGATGGTTGAAAAGCGGCTCTCCTCTTTGAGCTTGCAGCCCTTAATAATGTCGTCGGCGATAGCGCGGCGGTTAATCGCGGCAAACGCCTGCATAATCGCCATATCGTGCAGATAATCTTCCAATAAAGCGCCCTTGCAATAAGCCAGCTCATATGGAATTTCATCTTGCGCTCCCAGCTCCTTGAACGCCGCGTCCTGATAATACTGCGCTACCTGTAAGCCGATATTACGGCTACCGGAATGGACAACCAAATAAATACTGCCGTCATTATCTTTATCAAGCTCAATGAAATGGTTTCCGCCGCCCAGCGTGCCGAGGCTCAACGCGCCCCGTCCGAGATTGACCTGCTTTTTACAACGAAGCGCGTCCAGCCGTGCTTCACTCATATATTTATGCGGTGTTTGCCGTACCTCCATCCCGGCAGGGATGTTTTGATGAATGAAGCTGTCAAGCGCGGGTAGATTTACCCTTGCCCCTGCAAGCTTCACTGTTTCCATGCCGCAGCCGATATCTACGCCCACGAGATTGGGCACGACCTTATCGGTAATGGTCATAGTCGTGCCGATGGCGCACCCCGCTCCGGCGTGAACGTCCGGCATAATGCGGATTTGGCTGCCTGTAACAAAGCGCTGGTTAAGGAGCTTTTTAATTTGTCCCTCCGCGCTGGGCTCAAGGCTGTCTGTATAGATTGTCGCGGTGTTATATGGACCTGTGATGGTTATCATGTAAATTCTCCTTATAATCAATCATAGCCTTGGGTCTACCGGCTCGCTCTCCATGGCAAGCACGCCAAACACGCATTCATGCACACGGTATAACGGATCGCTTCGCACAAATCGCTCCAATGACTCCATTCCCAGCGCGAATTCGTTTAATGCGAGGTTGCGCTTTTTTACAAGCGACCGTTTTTTTAGGCGCTCCAAATTGCCGCCCAGCGTATACTCCGGACCATAAATAATCCGGAGATATTCGCGCCCGCGGCACTTTACGGCGGGCTGTAAAAGTGCCGTGCCTTTCGTCGCGATAAAGTCATAAGGCTTCACGACCATGCCCTCGCCGCCGGAAGCGGTCAGCGCTAACCACCAGTCAATACCGGCTTTGACGCTGTTTTCATCCAGCAGGTCAACGAGCATATGATTTGTTGCCATAAAAACCGGGTCAGCCCCGATCATATATTTTTTTATCGTTTCCATTTGCCAAATGTGATTTTCTGCCGTCCAGGTTTTGCTCTCGGTGGCGAGGATGTGAAAGGGCGCGATTCGGTAATCGTCAAGACCTGCCACGTCCCAGCAATAACGGCGATAAGCGTCGGTATACAGCGATAGCGCTTCGGCGCGGTGTTTATAGGTCGTCAGCAAAGCGGTCAGGTCAACGCCTTTGCTTGATTCTGATTCCGTAAGATTTACCTTGCCGCCTAAAAGCGCCGCGGCTTGCCCAACGGCGGCAGTCACCGCTTTAAGTCCGCTGCGTCCGGCTCTGCTGACAGGAGCATACTGCTCTTCCAGCAGCTTCTGCGCCTTTGCTGACCATGGCATCAGTTCGGTATCAAGACAAACCCAATCGGTGGAGAAATCATCCCAAAAGCCGGATGCCGTCAGCGCTGCTTGTAAGCGAGCCAGCAGGACATTTTGTGTGTTTATGTTATCAAAAAAATGCCGCCCGGTACGGGTATAAATTATTCCATAACTCCCGTCATTGGATTTAAACCGCGTTTTCGCCGTTTCGGCGTCACGGCACAAAACAATTACGGCACGGCTGCCCATATGTTTCTGTTCACATACGACTTTGCTGATTCCCCGTGTTTTATAATAGTCAAACGCCTCTGTAGGAAACTCAAGATAATCAGGCAATTTTGACGTTTCACAGGGGGACATAGTGGGCGGCAGATATATCAGCCAATGCGGGTCGGCGGCAAAACGGCTCATGATCTCCAGCGCGGCGGCAGCGTTTTCCGCACCGATTTTGATTGAACGGCGCAGACGGGTGGATAAATATTTCTGCCCCATTACATCGTCAATATTAAGCATGTCGTCGGCATTTACCGGCTGATTCAAAAACGGCTTCGCCGGAGCGTAATATTCCTGCCTTGCGTTCACTGACACAAGCTCTTTTTCCGGATAGCGGTACGCGGTCAGTTTGCCCCCGAATACACAGCCGGTGTCGATACAAACGGTGTTATTTATACTTTCCGTTTCGGGCGCCGGCGTATGTCCGTAAACAACCGTGGCTTTCCCCCGGTATTCATTTGCCCAAGGCAGACGCACAGGCAAACCGTATTCGTCAGTTTCGCCGGTGGTGTCGCCGTACAGACAAAAATCACGCACCCGCCCGGAGCCGCGTCCCTGATATTTTTCTATCAGACCGGCATGGGCTGCGACCAGCCTGCCGTCGTCAAATACATAATGACTGATCAGCCCGTCTAAAAACGTCTTGACTTCCGCGACAAATTCTTCGCTTTCCGCTTTAAGCTGCTCCACGGTTCGAGCCAATCCGTGCGTCAGTTGCACCTTGCTTCCGCGAAGATATTTCAGCAGCTTTACATCGTGGTTACCTGCCACGCAATAAGCCGCGCCTGACTGCGCCATTTCCATGACCAAACGCAAAACCCTGATGTTTTCAGGTCCGCGGTCGCACAAATCGCCGAGGAACACGGCCTTTCGGTCGCTGCGGGGATAGCCGAGCTTTTCGAGTAGCCCGCACAGCTCGTCATAACACCCGTGAACGTCGCCGATAATATCAAATGGTCCGTGCTCGGTTTTTTTATTGTTCCACAGCGGTGTGCGGATGATTTCAATCTGCGCCGCTTCTTCCTCGCTTTTAATCACATAAACATAACGGAAACCATCTTTTTGTAAATAGCGAATCGAGCGCCGCAACTGTTCCGATTGGCGTTTTATCACATGGTCGCCGAAGTCGCGGTCGGGTCGGGCAGCATTACGCTCCCTGCATGTTTTTTCGGGAATATCCAGCACAATAGCGACAGCATGACAGTCCTGCTCCTTCGCCAGCTTTAATATGCCTGCGCGGGCTTCCTTTTGTACGTTGGTAGCGTCAATAACCGTCAATAATCCAAGCTCCAGACGCTTGTTCGCCACATAATACAGGGTATCAAAAGCCTGAGAGGTTACCTGTTGATTGTTTTCGTCGTCAGAAATCAACGCGCGAAAGTAATCTGAGGAAAGTACCTCCGTTGGCTTAAAATAGGTTTTGGCAAAAGTGGATTTTCCGCTGCCGGA
>JAVBSB010000074.1:0-2843 GCA_031547365.1 Oscillospiraceae bacterium
GGCATCTTCTATCAGCCGATTTCGGCGCTGGCACGCATCAATGAGGACATACAAAACGCCCTGGCAGGCGCGGACCGCATCTTTGAAATGCTTGACGTCGAGTCTTCCGTACAGGAAAAACCCAACGCGCTCGAGCTGAAAAATCCGCAGGGCATTATCGAATTTGACCACGTAAGCTTTCAATACACCGAACATACCGAGGTGCTGAAGGATCTTTGTTTCACCGCGCAGAAGGGGCAAATCATAGCGCTGGTCGGGCATACCGGCGTTGGAAAAACAACAGTTGTTTCGCTGCTTGGGCGGTTCTACGACCCCGTGGAGGGACGGATTTTGCTGGACGGTCATGACCTGCGTGATCTAACGCTGCGCAGCTTGCGCGACAGCATGAGCGTTGTGCTGCAGGACGTATTCCTGTTCAACGGCTCCGTACGTGACAACATCAGCTACGGCGCGCCCCGCGCAACGGACGCGGAAATTGAGCAGGCAGCAAGGCTTGCGCATGCGCATGAATTCATCGAAATACTCGAAGAAGGCTATGATACGCTGATCGGCGAGCGGGGCATCAAGCTTTCGGGCGGGCAAAAGCAGCGCCTGAGCATCGCGCGCGCGATTTTACGCAACCGCCAAATTCTAATTCTTGATGAGGCAACCTCCGCCGTTGACGTAGAGACAGAGCGCCTGATTCAGGAGGCCATGGATAAAGTAATGGAAAACCGCACCACAATCATCATCGCGCACCGCCTGAGCACGGTGAAAAAGGCGGATTGCATTATTGTGATGCAAGACGGCGCCATCGCAGAAGCCGGCACGCATGAGGAGCTCGTTGCGCGTAACGGCATATATGCCGGGTATCATAAAGAGCAGAGCTTCACTTAATGCAACAGAATTTCCTCAACCGCCTGACCGTCTGTATCGGGTAAATCGACCCCTAAAATCCGCGCAAAGGTCGGTGCCTCGTCAATCAGGCGGCCTTTTTCAAGCGTAATATCTTTGCGGATGTCCGGACCCTTCGCCGCGAATATCGGCTGCGGACCATATTCCGGCAGATTGCCGTGGGTTCCCCGCGCAGTGCGGTAATCGGAGCAATCGATCTGTGAGGCGACAGGACCTGCCGCGCGCTCCCAAAAGCCGGTGTAACCATCGCCTTCCACAGCAAAGCTGAAGTTCTCCCGCAGCCCGTGCAGCCGTGCCGCTTCGTCTGCGGTAAATACTGCGCTGATCCCATAAATACCGTCGTCGCGCATGTCGCGCAGCAGCCTGTACACCCTGTCATACAGCGCCCGGTCCGTCGGATCCTTCAAATACACACAAGCCATCGCGCCGCCGCTGGTAAAAACAGCGTCCCAGTCTAAGATATTTCCTTTTTCGTCTGTACGAACCAAACCATTGCGCGCAAACACAACATTCGGGTTGATCACGCGCTTGATATCAATCTGCCCGTGGTCGCTCACCAACGCAAAGTTGGTCTCCTCAAACACGCCCGCCAGAATTGCCGCGCGGCAAAGCTCACCGATCCAAAAATCGGTTTCAAGCACGCCACGCTCAACATTTTCATGAAATACGCCGAATTCATGGCGATAACCGTCAATGTTTGCGGGGTGTATCATCAGCAGGTCGGGCTTGCAGGTTGTAATCATGTCGCAGGCGCAGCGAATGATGAACTCGTCCGCCTGCGGGTGCCTGCGCTCCATGTTTACAAGCAGGGGCAGATTTTTTTTGACGATTTCGAGCGCCGCACCCTTTGAACCGCTGCGCTCAAAAGCTTGCGCCGGCGTATCGCCGGGTCCCTGTGTCCAGTATTCATCGATCAGGTGGTCTATATAGGGATGGTTGCCCGTCACGGGCCAAAACACAGCCGCAGTCGTCAAGCCCTTTTCTTTTGCCGCTTGAAAAAGATCGGGAATCCCGGGCTTTACAGCCTCGCGGAACCACAGCCAGGGCTTACCTTTTCCGCCGGGCTGAAACACCTCGTTGCGAATAATACCGTGCCGCGCCGGATATACGCCGCTGAGCATCGTGGTGTGGCAGGGGTATGTAATGGAGGGATACACGCCCTTTACGCGGCGGATCAGCGCGCCGCCTGCAAGGTAGCGCCTGTAGTTCGGCAGAGTTTGCAGTAATTCCAAGTCCTCTGTAATCATTGCGTCTGCCGACAAAACGATTAATTTACCCATATCAATTCCTCCGCATTTTCAACATGTAAGCAGCTTAATGCCTGACAAAGCATAATATAATACTCACAAAGTGCAGCGCGCTGCCCAAAATTACGAACATATGAAAGGTTGCGTGCATCCATTTTTTCCTTTTCCCAATGACATACAGCACTGAACCGACTGTATAGGATATACCGCCTGCCAGCAGCCAAAGGAACACGGTCAGCGACAGCGCTGCAATCATCTGCTTTGCAAAAATCACCACGCACCAACCCAGCGCAACGTAGCAGATCAAAGAAACTATTTGAAATTTTTTCAAGTCTATCCCATTTAAAGTCACTGCCAAAATGCACATAAACCACATGAAAGCGAACATCGGCCATGCGATTCTCGGATACAGCTCTCGAAAGCGACCCAGCGCGATGGGACTATAAGTACCCGCTATTAAAAAGAAAATAGCACAATGATCAATTACCTGAAAAACTTTTTTCGGTATTTCGGGTTTTAGTCCATGGTAGAGGCTCGACATCGTGTAAAGCAATATCAATGTTATGCCATAAATTGCGCCGCTGACCATGTCCCACACATTGTGATGCCAGGCAGCAACGCTGATGCAGACAACCATTGCAACAACGGCAAGCCCGCCGCCCGCAATGTGCGATATCGTGTTAAAAGCCTCTTCTCCGCGGG
>JAVBSB010000049.1:0-8830 GCA_031547365.1 Oscillospiraceae bacterium
TGTTTAAATAAAGCAAATTATTTCCGTAAATATTTTGTTATTTCAAGTCCCGCGTTCGCACCCTGCGCAACGGCAAAAGCAATCTGAGCAAACAAGCCCGTACAGTCCCCCGCAGCAAATAAGCCCGGTAATTCTGTAGCCTGTTTTTCGTTTACGGGGATGGCGCCGTTCAGCAACCGAAGCCCCATCTTGCGCGCAATATCCCCTGCCGAGGCGCTGCCCAACGCCACAAACAGACCGTCAAGCTCCACCGTTGTACCGTCGTCCAATACCGCCGCGGCAAGCGTATTTTCGCCCTGCAGCTCCTTCACTTTTGCGGTCAGTACGGTTACACCCTCCGGCGGTTCAAACTCCGGCAGGCTGCCGTTTGTGAGTAAGGTCATGCTGCCGACAAGCGGCAAAAGCTGCTCCATTTCGTGCTTGGCATAAACCCCGCCGCCAAGCACAGCAACCTTGCGCCCGCGATAAAAAAACGCGTCGCACACTGCGCAATAACTGACGCCTTTTCCTTCAAGCCCGCTGAGCCCCTCAATCCCCGGCACACGCTTCGCCTTACCGGTCGCAAGCAGCACACTGCGCGCCGCAATCGTTCTGCTGCCCGCCAGCTGCGCCGAAAAGCTTCCGTCGGGCAACCAATCCAGCACAACCACTTCATCCTCAACCAGTTCTGCGCCCAGCGCAGCACACTGCTGCCTGCCAATTTCATACAAATCTTTACCCGACAAAGGCTGTTCCAGCCCATAATAGTTTTCGATTTTTTCCGCGCGCGCCAGCGCGCCGCCGTCTTTTCCGACCAGCGTCACCGATAGCCCTGCCCGGGTTAAGTAGAGCGCTGCCGAGCAACCTGCAGGTCCCTGCCCTACAATCAATACTTCTTTTTGTTCTTGTGCCACTTTACGCCCTCCGCTGCATATGTTACAATAGACTGAGTAAATTAAGGTAAGGAGATAATTATGCCGGTTTTAGTGAAACCAAAAAATTTTAATTCTGAAGTGCTGGAGACCGAGCTGCCCGTACTGGTAGATTTTTTCGGCGAGCGCTGTACACCCTGCCAAATGCTGCGACCTATTCTGCTCGAATTGAGCGAGGAATATACAGGGCAGCTGAAAGTCTGTATGTTCAATACCGATAGAGAAGCACGCGATTCTGACGCTGACTATGAAGAAAAATTCCGCACCGCGCTCACCTATGGCGTGATGCATTTGCCCACGCTGCTGCTTTTCGTCGGCGGAGCGCTTAAACGCACGCTCATCGGTCTGCACAGCAAGGACGAGCTGCTTGCCATCTTTAAAGAAGAAAGCCTAGCCCTTGAGCCAGGCATAAGTGACGATACCAGCCCCGACAGCAGCGAGGATACCGGACACGATCAGCAGGACAGCGACAACCCTGCGCTTTGATTCGTCTGACATAGAAACCTCCAAAGCTATTGTATGGGGCAACCTGCGCTCCCCATTTCTATTTTATTATACTGCTATCACCACAAAAAAACAACCCCCCGGCATACAAAAACCGGAAGCTTTGCTTCCGGTTTTGCAGATTGCCTTGTGCTTAATGATCCACATCGTCCGCGGATGTGATGAGCGAGCGCTCACGGAACAGCAGCGAAACACACCAAATACCTGCCAGCGCCACTAAAGTATAGAGGATGCGGCTGACAATAGCGCCCTGACCGCCGAAGATCCACGCAATCACATCAAACTGAAACAGCCCGATGCTACCCCAGTTCAGCGCGCCCAAAACGACCAGGATCAACGCAATACGATCCAGCATAAGTTTCCAACTCCTTGCATTATTTTACTTGGTTGCAAGGCTAGTTTGTGCGGGAACGATGCGGATATTCACATCTCTATGGAATTTTCTCTTGACATTTTCTTTGGGTCATGTATAATAAATCAGAACTATTTTCTTAAAATATTAGGAGGTAACAACGATGCGTATGAAGAAGGTTCTGGTGCCGCTGCTGGCTATGTTTACAATGACAGCCACAATGGGCGCCTGCGGCAGCGCGGACGGATACCCTGTAGTTTCTGAAACCAACCCGGTGGTCACCATCAAAATCAAGGACTTTGGGACAATTGAAGTGGAGCTTTATCCCGACAAAGCGCCCAACACGGTCAACAACTTCATTTCGCTGACCAAGAGCGGCTATTTTGAAGGCAAAAAATTCCACCGCGCAATCGCGAACTTCATGATCCAGGGCGGCTCGCCAAATGGCGACGGCATGTCCATAGGCTTCCCCTACGCTATAAAGGGCGAGTTTTCAGCCAATGGTTTTGCCGCGAATACTGTCAAGCACAGCCGCGGCGTAATCTCGATGGCGCGCACCGGCGTCATGGATAGCGGCAGCTGCCAGTTTTTCATTATGCATGACGCTGCCGGTCACCTTGACGGGCAATACGCCGCCTTTGGCAGAGTGATTTCCGGCATGAAGGTCGTGGACAAAATCGCGACCGCCCCGGTCAACGGCGACACCCTCATCACCAAGCCTGTCATCGAAAGCGTGACAGTCGACACCAAAGGTGTGGATTATCCGGAACCCAGCACCATCCCCGCCGCACAATAAGCTTTGACTTCCCCTGCGAGATAAAACGACCCGCAAATTAACAATGGTGTTTCCGCCAGCCGCAGCGCCTCTTGTAGGCTTGCTGCGGCTATAATTTTTTCATAGCCTGCATCGCGCGCGATTTGCGCCAGCGCTTCCGCAGTCAGCGCGCGCGGATTATCAGGCTGCGCGGTGATTAAACAACTGACAAAGGGCTGAATCATCCGCAGATATGCACCGACATCCTTGTCCTTCATCATACCGCAGACGGCGCAAAACTGCACCCCGGCGCAATATTCACGCAGAGCGGCAACCAACGCGCGGGCTCCGTCCGGATTGTGTCCGCCGTCCAATATAACCAGAGGCGACTGCGACAGCGCTTCCATACGCGCAGGCATTATTACGCGCGCAATCCCTGTTTGTATTGCCTGCTCCGAAATACCCAGCTGCCGCGCAGCAAGTGTTGCAGTTAATGCGTTTTGGCACATATGACGCCCCGCCAAAGGCACGTGCACAGCCAGACCAGCCAGCACGCAGTCACTCCCGGCGATACTGCTGCGCAGCACCACACACTGGGTTTCATCCGCTATAACCAGCGGACTGCCTCTTTCTTCACAGACTTCGCGTATCACCTGCAAGGCTTCTTCTGCCTGCTCGCAGGTTGAAACCACAGGACAACCGGCTTTGATAATGCCGCATTTTTCTGCGGCAATCAGCGCAAGTGTATCGCCAAGAAGCTCCGTGTGATCCAGCGCAATTTTCATAATCACGCTGCACAATGGTTCTTTGATGATATTCGTCGCATCCCAGCGCCCACCAAGCCCAACCTCAAGCACAACCAAATCACAGCTCTGCCGCGCGAACCACAAAAACGCCAGCGCCGTACAGAATTCGAACTCGGTCACCGGCTCTGCCAAGCCCTGCGCCGCAAGCTGTACCTCCTCTGTCAGGCGGCAAAGCGTCTCCTGCGGGATCATCCCGCCATTGATGCGCATGCGCTCGCGGAATTCTATCACATAAGGCGAGGTGTAAAGCCCTGTTTTTTTACCCGCAGCCATGGCAATTTCCGCCAGCATGGTACAGGTCGAGCCCTTGCCGTTTGTACCCGCAACATGAACGCAGCGCAGCTGGTCCTGCGGATTGCCCAGCGCCGCGCACAGAACCCGCACCCGCTCCAGCCCCGGCTTAATGCCAAAGCGCTGTAATGAGTGAATGTATTGCAAAGCCTGCTCGTAGGTCATTTTTTCTCCCGCGTCATATCGATCACCGTCAGACTGTCCGTCGCGCCCGTAATCTTGTAATGCAGCAGCCTGCCGTCCTGCCAGGTGATATCAACGCGGCGGCGACCCGGGGCTGCCAACCCTTTAACGCTGCCATTTTTCCACTTTGCGGGCAGAGCAGGCAACAACAGCAGCACGTTGTCCTGCGGGGCTTGCAGCAGCATCTCATTGATTCCGCTCACTGCGCCGAAGTTACCGTCAATTTGGAAGGGCGGGTGCGCATCAAACAGATTCACATAGGTCCCCCCCTGATGGGTAAGATCAAACTTTTCAAAATCCACGGGGCGTAATTGCATTTCCAACAGCCGCAACGCGTGGTCGCCGTCGCGCAGGCGCGCCCAAAAGTTAATTTTCCAGCCGAGGCTCCAGCCGGTGCCGTCGTCGCCCCGCAGTTCAAGCGTGCGCCTTGCCGCCGCGGCAAGCTCCGGCGTGCGGTCATAGTCAATTAAATGCATCGGGTGCAACGCAACCAGGTGCGATACATGCCGGTGATGCGGATCCTCCTCTGCATGCTCTGCGTCCCACTCGAGCAGCTGCCCCTTTGAACCGATTTTAAACGGTTGCAGACGCGACAGAGCTTCAACGATTTCGACGGCGAACGCATCATAATTGCCCAGTTCCTCATAGCACAGCAACAGTTTTTCAAATAAATCTCGTGTGATCCCCATCGCGGCGGTGCTTGTTTTTGAGACCGCAATCACTTTATCTCCATAGTAAAAAAGGTTCTCAGGCGAGACGCCGGGGCAGATGCACAATGTGCCTTCACCGTCTTCCGCAAGCAGAGACAACAGAAATCGTGCCGCCTCGCGCATTATAGGAAAAGCTGTTTCCTCCAAGAACGCACGATCTAAAGTATAGCGATAGTGTTCCCACAGATGCCAGCAGAGCCATGCGCCGCATAACGGAAATGCAGACCAGCTTGCGTCGCCTTTTGCAGGCGCGGCAAAACGCCACAAGTCCTGGTTGTGGTGCGCGGCAAAGCCCGGCGCGTCATAATGTACGCGCGCAACCGCCTTTCCCGTCTGCGAAAGCTCGCGCATCATTTGCAGCAGAGGCTCATTCAGCTCCGGCATCGCGCACGCGAGCATCGGCCAATAGTTCATCTCTGTGTTAATGTTCGTGGTGTAATTGCTGCACCACGGCGCGTCTAATTTATCGTTCCATATGCCTTGTAAGTTCAGCGGTTGCGTACCGGACCGACTGCCCGCAATCGCCAAATAGCGACCGAAATTGTACAACAGAACACACAGGGCGGGGTCGTCACCACGTTTTTGAAAAGCAACCAAGCGCTCATCTGTTGGCAGTGCCGAGCAAAACGCGTTGCTGCCTCCGACTTGCAGCTGCACCCGGTTATACAGAGATTGATAATCAGAAACATGTGCCGCGCGCAAGTCTTGATAGGAAGACGGTTCGAGCCGCGCAAGCCTTGACATGAGCGGCGCCACAAACGATTTTGATTGTGAATACGGGTGACGGTCAAAACCATTGAAGCTGGTTTCGCAGGAAAAATAGAGCGTTAACTCCCTCGCGCCTGTTATACGCAAGGCAGTACCGTCATGGATTATCGCGCCGTCGCTAAACGCGCGCAGACCTGCCAAAAATTGTATTCCGCGCTGGTCCATCTCATCGGAATAGATGTGTTTTTCGCCCGGGTTGTCCCGCAGGTAGGCACCGGCGCATTCGCCGCGCAGCGTAATGATGCCGTCCTGCGCCTGCATATTCGATTTGAGCTGACTTTCCAGCGAAACCGAGCAATCGAACGGGCAGTCGCATGTAACACGCATAGCAATCACCTGCGCGGGGAATGACGCAAAATACTCTCTGTGATAGCTTGCCCCTGCCTGCTCATACTCAACGAACGCAATGGCATTTTCCAGATCCAGTCCACGGCGGTAGTCCGTAATCTCCCCTGCCCCGCCGAATTCCAGCCAAAGGTCCCCCAACGGCAGATAGGTTTCGCTGCCAACCGTACATTGTGCGCCTTCGTTTTCCAGCAGGCGGTTCGCTTTTATTAAATCTCCCTGCAATGCCGCCCTACGCGCCTGATGAAATAGCTTTACCGCGCCCGGATTGGTTTTATCACGGGGCAGACCTGTCCATAATTCATCGTGATTGAGCGCCACGCGCTCGCTGTTTATGCCGCCAAATATCATACCGCCCAGGTGTCCGCTGCCTATAGGCAGCGCTTGTGTCCATGCATTTGCCGCATGCTTGTACCACATCTGACTTTCACTCATGCCGAAACCTTTCATTACGCATTTATATTGCTGCCATTTTACCATAAAACACAAGGTTACGCAAGATGAACGCTCGTTTCTTTTGTGAAAAAAATATAAAAACTCGCTCCGCAAATATCCGATGGACGCTGCGGAGCGAGTCAAATCTATTTAACCTTAAAAATCACCCGGTGGTTATGATAGTCGTGGTCGTAACAGCAGGCAGCTGCTGCGGAAAATCAAATCCATGCAAAAAGCCGCCAAGCTCCAGCGAGCAGATGTCGCCGCCGATGATGACGCCCCTATCGATCAACAGATTCGCCTGCACAACGCCGGGCTTTCCTTCATACCCGGGGTAATTTTTAATTTCGTAGGTCCAACGCTTGACGCGCTTCCCCGCGTAGTTGCTTAAATCCATATTCTGTGCCTTTTGAATGTCATTGTATTTCGTATAGGTTTCGTCGAATTGCGCAGGTATGATGACCTCGGAGACCTCCATCGGGTCTTCGCCCGCCTCCCAGCCGAACTGCGACAAAAACGCTGACCGTTCCTGGGCTGTAGCCGCCGCAAGCCGCATGCTGCCGCCAAGGGTCGGTTTATGCCGTTGGGTGATACACAGCAGCGCAATCACTGCGGCAATTGCCACAAGCACCAACGCCACCATCTTAATTTTAGATGATTTTACCGAATAAACAAACATAACTTCACGCCTTTCCGCTTATCGCTATCCCACTGCAAGGTAATGATATGCGGATAGAGGCGCAAATATGTTTTCTTTACATTCGCTGCCGCACCTTCAAATTTTGGCAGACGATCCCCGCGGCAGTAATATCTACAAAGCCATAGTTTCCGTCGGCGATGCTGCCGGGGTTAAACAAAGTCATGCCGTCAACATAGAGCACCTCCGGCCGGTGCGTATGACCGAACAGCACCAGATCCGCGCCGCGCTCCTTCGTTGTGCGGATCAGCTCATCCAGGCCGTGCCGCGCATCAGAGGCGTGTCCGTGGGTAACGATAATTTTTTTACCCATCAGACTGAATTCCTGCCAGAGCGGCCAGTCGCTTTTGTGGTCCCAGTTGCCGCGGACGACATAGGAAGGTTTATCCTCATAGGGAAAGAACTGTGCATCATCTGCGCCGTCCCCGCAGAAAACCAAAATTTCTGCCGTCGGCTGTTGTTCATAGGCTAAAACCAACAGATCTCTTCGTCCGTGCGAATCCGAACACACCAGAATGCGCATGCATACTTCTCCTTTTTTTCGTATATAAATGAGTATATCATACAGAGCGAATAAACGCAAGGAGGAGTTATCTTGGCAGAAAACAAGTTAAATGCGGCGCAGCTGCTAAGCCTCGCGCGGCAGCTGAAATCCCGGCAGGATTTATCGCAAGAGGGCGAAGCGATAGAACAGCTTGCGAAAACGGGTATTTCTGAGACGCAGCAGGAGCAGTTGCACGACTTGATGCAGGACAAGGCAAAGCTTGCGCGGGTACTGCAAAGTCCGCAGGCGCAGGCGCTCATGCAGAAGCTGAACGGAAAGAAAGAGTAGCATGGACTTCGATTTTGAGCAGGTCAGCAGCCTGTTGGGCAGCATGAGCGAGGATGAATTGCAGAACCTGCAAGAGGCTGCGCAATCATTATTTTCACAGTTTGGCGGCGACAATGGCGACAACGGAAGCGGGCAGCAGCAATCGCAGCCGCCGCCCGCTGACAGCGGCTTTGGCGCAGGCATGTTCACGCCCGAATTGCTGGCGCAGTTGTCGCAGATTATGGGTAACATGCATAAGCGCGACCCGCGTACGGATTTGATCCTCGCGCTGCGGCCGCATTTAAGCCGCCGCCGCCAGCACCGCGCAGAACAGGCGATACAGATGATGAAAATGCTGGATCTATTGCCCACTTTACAGGCAACCATGCAGGGATCTTGATTTAAAAAAAACGGAGGAGGCGGTCATGCAAACACCACGCAACCGACAAGAATTTTTAGCGATGCAGCAGCAAGCCGCCAGCGCCGCGCGTGACATGCAGCGCCGCGCAACTCTGCCCATGCCCAGCCAGGGATCAATCAGAAATCAGGAAATGGGAATCAGAAATCAGGATGCAGGGTATACGGAAAAACGGCAATCCGGTTGGGATAAACGACCTGCGTTTTACGACCCGCCAAAGCCTGCCGCACGACCGGAGCCCTTACACCACAAGCCGCCTTCTCAGAAAGCAAGGCAAAATGCCTCCTATAGCCGAACGCAGCCGCCGATACACAACCAGGAGTGGCAGCAGCCAAAGCCCGCTCAGCAACAGCGCAGGCAGGAGCCTCAGCGCAACAAGGATCCGCACCATCGCCAGCAGCAACCACCACGCTATCAGGAGCCGCCGCCACCGTCTCCACCGCCGCCGCCTCAAAACAACATGCCGCCGCTGGGCGATATACTCTCTTTGCTAAGCGGATTCGGCGCAAAGGCACAGCCAAAGCAACAGAGCAATGCGTTTGAACCCTGCGAGTCCAATGATGCCGCTGAGGGCGGTATGGATTCCATTATGATGATACTGCTGCTGTTCCTGTTGCAAAAAGAAAATGCCGATCAGGGGCTACTGATGGCATTAATGTATATTATGATGTAATTATTCAAGTGCCGCTTAGGTTTGCGGGCGGATGTGGGCATCCGCCCCTACGTTCATTTCTTCAACACATTCCCCGTGCGATAGATAATGCCATCAGCCTGCCTCGGGTATCGGTTAAAGCGCGAGAAAAAAGCGTTGCGTTTCGTCTTTGCAACGAGCTCCTCCCCCCGCG
>JAVBSB010000004.1:0-8107 GCA_031547365.1 Oscillospiraceae bacterium
AAAATAAAAAAGCCTGATCATTCCTCCGCTTCCGCCCGTTGATAGACGCAAACCTTCGTTTTGCCATGGCGATATTCACGCCGCAAGTTCACGTCTGCATATTGCTGCGGCAAAAAATCTTTTGCGGGCGCTTCGCAGACCAGCAGCCCTCCCGGTTTTAGGCAGCTCGCCGCTGCGGGAATGGCGTTGAACAATACGTCGCCGCCGTAGGGCGGGTCAAGAAAAATCAAGCCAAAGCGTTCGGCTGTGTGCCGCATATATTGCAGCGCATCCACCTGCATAACATGGCTTTGCTCCGTCATTTTGCAACGCTCAAGGTTTTTACGTATTATTTTATGTGCCTGCTCGTTGCGTTCCAAAAACAAGCATGAGGCTGCGCCGCGGCTGAGCGCTTCTATGCCCAGCTGTCCGCTGCCGGAAAACGCGTCGAGCGCCGCGCAGCCTGCAATCTCAAATTGAATTGCGCTGAACATCGCTTCTTTAACGCGTTGCGAAGTCGGGCGGACGATGTCCTCGCCCGGTAGGGTTGCCAAAGCCGCGCCTCGCGCAGTTCCTGTAATGACTCTCATGGTAAATATCCCCTCAATATTATGTCACAAAAACAGGTTGTTTGTCAAGCATAATCTGCTTTATCGGGCAAAAATATCACTTTAACCAGATAAAACGCCTCAGTGCGCGTCGTGCCAGTTGCCGCCAATATGCACTTCTGCTTCCAGCGGAACGGATAAAGTAGCCGCATGCTCCATTTCCTGCTGTAAAATTTCGGCGGCTTTTTCTGCCTCTGCAGTGGGCGCTTCGACAATCAATTCGTCATGCACCTGTAAAATCAAGCGTGCCTGCATGCCCTCTTGCGACAATCGCGTTGCTACGCGTACCATCGCAATTTTGATGATATCTGCCGCAGTACCCTGTACGGGCATGTTGACCGCGACGCGCTCGCCGAATTCGCGCAGCTGCCGCTGTGAGTTATTTAACTCAGGCAACAGCCGCCGCCGCCCAAACAGCGTTTCGGCATAGCCTGTCTCTTTCGCCTGTTCGATCAGCCGCGTACGAAAGCGGCGCACCTGCGGATAGTGTGCCAAATAGCCCTCAATGTATTCCTCTGCCTCGCGGAAGCTTACGCCGATGTCCTTTGCCAGTGAAAACGCGCCTATGCCATATAGTATGCCAAAATTCACTGCTTTCGCGCGGGTACGCAGCGCAGGGGTCACCATCTGTGGCGGCAGCCCGAACACTTGCGACGCCGTTATGGTATGGATGTCCTCGTTTGTGCGGAAGGCACGCAGCATCGCTTCTTCGCCTGCCATCGCAGCCATAACGCGCAGCTCAATCTGCGAATAGTCTGCGTCCACCAGCAGCCAGCCTGCCTGCGCCACAAAGGCGCGCCGCAGCTCGCGCCCCAGCTCTGTGCGGATGGGGATGTTCTGTAAATTCGGTTCGGAAGAGGAGATGCGCCCCGTGCGGGTCTCCGTCTGATTCAAGGTTGAATGGATGCGTCCGTCCGCCGCAATCACCTTTAGCAGGCTGTCGCAATAGGTGGATTTTAGCTTTGCGCAGGTACGATATTCTAAAATCGCGGTGATGATGGGATGCTCGCCTTTTAGTTTTTCCAACACCTCAACATTCGTAGAGTAGCCTGTTTTTGTCTTTTTCGGTGCGCGCAATTGCAGCTTTTCAAAGAGAATTTCGCCCAGCTGCTTGGGTGAATTCAGGTTAAAGCTCTGCCCCGCAAGCGCGGTAATCTCCTGCGTAAGCGCCTGAATGCGTTCATCCAGTTCCTGCCCAAACCGCTCAATGCGCCCGGCGTCCACCGCCACGCCGACACGCTCCATCTGCGCCAGTACGCCCGCCAAAGGCAGCTCAATCTCCTGCAGCAGCGCATACTGTCCGTTTTCGCGCAGCTCCTGCTCCAGTTTTTTGCACAGCGCGGAAAAATCGCCGCAATTGTACTCCTGCAGCAGGCGCGATATGTCATATCCGGAGGCAGAAGGGTTGCGCAGGTAGGCTGCCAGCGTTGCGTCAAAGCAGATATTTTTTGCGCAAATGCCATTTTGCAGGCAAAAACGCCATAATAATTTCGTGTCGCAGCTATACTTTGCGATGGCTTCGTCTTCCAAAAATTCTTTACAGAAGACAAAAAATTGCAGACTTCCGCAGCAGGCGAGCGTATCCTGTTCCGCCTCCGCGAAGGTGAGTCCTTCGAGCAAATCTCCGCTGAACTGCGGAATAAACCAGGCTTTGCCCGCGGTCCTCAGGCGCAACAGCAAGCCGTCCAGGTCATGCTCTTCTGTGGCCTTACGCTGCGTAACGGGTGCGGCGGTTTGCTCCGCAGGCGGCAGCTCAAGTCGCTCCAGCAGCTTAAACATCTCCAGCTCAGCCAATATGCGGGTTACTTTCGCGCTTTCCGGAGGCTTGGGAGCATAGGCTTCGAGCGTCAGCGGGACGGGCGCGTCGGTGCGTATAATGCCCAGCGTACGGCTCAAAAAAGCCTTGTCCTTGTCCTGCTCCAGCTTCAGCCGCAGATTCGGCTTAATGGCTGCGTTGTCCAGCTGTGCATAGAGCGCATCCAAATCGCCAAACTGCGCAACGAGCGCCTGCGCGGTTTTCGGTCCGACTCCTGCCACGCCCGGAATATTATCGGAGCTGTCGCCCATCAGGGCCTTTACGTCAATCAGCTGCGGCGGCAGTACGCCGTAGTCCTCCAGCACAGTCTCAGGCGTATATTTTTTCGTCTCCGGACGCCCCATTTTTGTTGCGGCAAGCCAAACCTGCACTTCCTGATTTACAAGCTGCAGAGAATCTCGGTCGCCGGTCGCCAGCACGCATTGCGCCTCCCCGCCGCATTGTGCCGCGAGGGTGCCTAAAATATCGTCAGCCTCCCAGCCGGGCGCTTCTAAAATAGTGAGCCCCATCGCTGCCAGCAGCTCTTTCAGTACAGGCAGCTGCTCCGCAAGCTCCGGCGGCATACCCTTGCGCTGTGCCTTGTAGCCGTCGTAAAGCTTATGCCGAAAGGTCGGCGCTTTCACGTCGAAGGCTACCGCAACGGCGTTAGGCTGATATTGATCGCGCAGCGAGAGATAGATCATTAAAAAGCCGTAGATCGCATTGGTATAGCGTCCGTCTTTTGTGGTGAGCAGCTTAATCCCATAAAACGCGCGGTTGAGGATGCTGTTGCCGTCGATTACCAGTAGCTTCACGTCGGTTACCTTTCTATGCGAGCCTAGCAAAATGCGAGCAGAGTCCCCCCTGCTCGCTGTGATGTTGAGTCATTATTGATTAGTCTAAATCAATGTCACGGCGTCTGCCGCGTTCGCGTTGGAATTTATCCACCAGCATTCCGATGACGGTGTCGTGGTCCTTGTCTACATCAGTGTCGCTGTCATAGGGCAACTGACTGGCGAAGGGGTTGCGTTCCGCAGCGGTTTCGGTGTTAGCGGCACCGGTAAATGCGAAATCCATTTCAGGGTTGGTCCTGGCGGGCTGCTTTTGTGTGCGCACAGGGTCAAACTGCGGTAAATCTAAACCTACCCAGGGAACAGACCCTCTTGCAGGTATGTCAGGCACTCGATTACCCTGCTCTTTTTTTGCGGGGTCAAAGCCTGTAGCAATCACGGTGATGGCGATTTCGTCGTCCATTTTCTCGTCGAGCATGATGCCCCAAATGACACGCGCGGAGGGGTCAGCGGTTTCGGTGATCATTTCAACAGCGGTTTCTACTTCATCCAGATCAATATCCTCGCTTGCGCGAATATTGATAATTAAGCCGTTTGCGCCGTCGATGGTGGTCTCGAGCAGCGGGCTGGAGATTGCCTGCTGCGCCGCGTCCTTTGCTTTGTTGTCGCCCTTGCCGTATCCGACGCCCAGGTGCGCATAACCCGCGCCGCGCATCACTGCGCTCACATCCGCAAAGTCAAGGTTGATGTTTGCGGGCACCTTAATCAGCTCGGAAATATTGCGTACGCCTTCTACCAAAACCTGATCGGCCAAAGCAAAGGCTTCCCGCATCGGGAGCTTTCCGTCGCCCTTCAGGCGTCTAAGGTGCTCGTTCGGAATGACAATTAAGCTGTCTACACAGGTTCCGAGGCGTTTCAGCCCGTTGATGGCCTGTTCCATGCGCAGCTTACCCTCAAACTTAAAGGGCTTCGTTACCACCCCCACGGTCAGTATGCCCATTTCTTTTGAAATTTCGGCAATAATAGGCGCTGCGCCTGTGCCTGTGCCGCCGCCCATACCGGCGGTAATGAACACCAAATCGGAGCCCCGCAGGATATCCGTAATGGCTTCACGGCTTTCTTCCGCGGCTTTCATGCCGATATTGGGCTCGCCGCCTGCACCCATGCCGCGGGTGGTGCGCTCGCCGATTTGAATTTTATGCGTCGCGACCGATTCGTCCAGAACCTGCTTGTCCGTATTTACAGCAATGAATTCCGCGCCTTGTACGCCGCTTTGAACCATACGGTTAACCGCATTGCCGCCGCCGCCGCCCACGCCTATCACTTTAATCTGCACGGTTTGAGCCATGTCGTTGGCCATCTCAAAAGAAGGCAATCCTATCCCTCCGTCTCTATTACAACCTATCGTCTTATTCTAACATATCTATAAAAAAAACACAAGCAATAATTGTGAAAAGCCGCATGAATTTGTGATTGTATTATTCATTTACAGCGTTGGAGAATCATGCCTGACAAAAATCAGCTCCAATCGGCAGTAAAATACGCTTTTCCGTAGGTGCTGAGGTCAAGCGTGCCGCGTTGTTTTGGATTCTGTTTATCTTTTTCCGCAATGACTTCCGCCGCCATGCGCATCTTTTCCTGTAAGACAGCCTCCGGCGTGGTATTGTTTGAAGGCGAAGCGGTTCCCAGTCGAATGCGAATGCGGTCTTGATAAACGATGTCCGGCAGTGCCGCGGTTGAAATCTGTACTGCCGTGACGGACGACCAAAGCTTGCTGTCCTTTAAGCAGGAGAGCAATGCCGAAATATCGGCGGGCTTCGTGAACGCATTTTTCCAGCGCGCCTGTTGTCCGGCGACGGGGCTTTGCAGCGGCTCGCCCAAAATAGGCATCAGACCTTTTGGTAAAGACTTTGCGGTTCCAAGCAGCTTGCCGCGTTCGGACAGCAGCCACCAGACCTTGTCCTGCTCTTGCGCAAACGCGGGCTTAAGATCCACGACCGTCAGCTTAAGCGTTCCCGGCAGCCGCCGGGAGATAAAGACAATCTGCACATAGGGCAGCTTCGTATGTACCTTTCGCGCCAACGCCGCCTTGTCGGCGGTAAATAAATTCATTTTTTCTGTGCCGATTCCCAGCGCGGACGAAAAATCGTTAATGGTATAGCGCGTTTCTCCGTCAGTGGTGCAGCGGTGGACAGGAAACAACACGGTCAAGGACAACGCAGCCGCTATGCCCAGAGCCGCCAGCGCAATCAATATGCCAAACAGCCTGCGCCAAAAGCGCGGGCTGCGCTTTTTCTTTTGCTTCTTCTTAACTTGTTTCGGCATCATTATCCTCCTGACGGATGATTTGTGCGCCAAGCAGGCGCAAATCCTTCTCAAAATGCTCGCAGCCCCGGTCGATATGGCGAATATCACGCACGCGGGTTTCGCCCTCTGCGGCAAGACCTGCAAGCACCAGCGCTGCGCCTGCGCGCAGGTCACAGGCATCTACTGCGGCACCGCGCAGCCGCCGTATGCCTTCTACCACTGCCACGCGTCCCTCCACGCGGATAAACGCTCCCATACGCCGCAATTGGCTGACATGCCTGAATCGATTTTCGAATATCGTCTCGGTAATTAGGCTCGTCCCCTGCGCCAACGCGGCAAGACTCATAAAGGCGGCTTGTGCGTCGGTGGGGAATCCCGGGTAGGGCATGGTGCGTACAGTCGGCAGGTGCCGTATACGCCCCTGCATTCGCAAATGCAGTTCCTTCTTGTCCGTATGCCGCAGCCGGCAGCCTGCCTGCTCAAGCACAGAAAGCATAGCATCCATATGGCTTGGTTCGGCATTGCGCAGCAGAATTTCGCCGCCTGTCATTGCGCCGGCGCACAGGAACGTTGCCGCTGTAATGCGGTCGGGTATGACTGTATGCTCGGCGCCGTGCAGACACTTTACACCCTCAATCACCAGCGTACCTTCGCCCGCGCCGTGAATATTTGCGCCGCAGGCATTCAAAAACGCTGCTAAATCCACAATTTCAGGCTCACGCGCGGCGTTAATAAGTACCGTAATGCCGCTGGCCGTGCAGGCTGCAATCATTAGGTTTTCCGTTGCGCCCACGCTCGGGAAATACAGCGAACAGCGCCCGCCTTTGAGCCCGCCCGGTGCTTCACAGCGCAGCTTGCCTCCCTCCTCGCTGACCTGCACACCCAGCGCGCGCATGGCTTCAAGGTGCATATCAATCGGGCGCTCGCCGATTTCGCAGCCGCCGGGCGAGCTGAGCTCGGCAGTGCCGACGGCAGACAGCAGAGGTCCTAAAAAAACGATGGACGAGCGCATTTCGCGCATCAGCCGTTCGGGGATGCTATGTACGCGCAAGCCGGAGGAGTCCACCGTGACGGTACCGTTTTCCCATTCGACGGCACAGCCCAGGTGTTCAAGAATCACCAACGTTGCCCGCACATCTGACAAATCGGGGCAACCGTGTATGACGCATTCGCCCTTCGCGGCCACTGTTGCCGCCAGTATGGGCAGAGCACTGTTTTTTGCTCCCTGCACATGATGTTCGCCCTCGAGGCGTCTTCCGCCCTGTATGTATAATGATGCCATAGCCGCACAACCTTCCCCCGCGCATTGTTTTACAAGATATCATATGCAGGGGGTTGCGGAACGGTCAATGTTCTTTGTGCTTCATAGCCAATTCATCCAAGATCGTATAAATGCGCTCGCTTGCGTCGGTTACTGCCATTGCCCGCGCCGCTTCTCCCATTGCCCGCAGACGTTCGCGGTCGGCGAGCAGTTCCTTTACGGTCGAAATCAGCAGCTGCGGCGTGAGGTCTTTCTCCTCAATCAAAATCGCCGCGCCCCTGTCAGCCAGGGTTTTTGCGTTATAGTATTGATGATTTTCCGCGGCGTAGGGATAGGGGATTAAAATCGAAGGCTTGCCGGTCGCTTGCAATTCGCTAACGGTGCTTGCGCCTGCCCTGCCGATGAACAAATCCGCCGCCGCCATGCAGCGCGCCGTGTCGTCTACATATTCCCGCAGGCTGATCTCCTTCGCGTTGAGGTCAACGCCCATTGCCTTCAGGTCTTCCGGTACGGTGCGCCCGTGCTGACCGTAAGCGTGAGTGAAAAAAATATCATGCGCCTGCCAGAGCTGTGCAATCATTCCGGTAACCGCTTCATTTAATGCGCGCGCGCCGAGTGAGCCGCCCATGGAAAAAACAAGCGGACGATGATCAAGGCAGAGCTCCCCACGGCAGACCTTGCTGCTGCAGCTCATAAATTCCCGACGAATCGGCAGCCCGGTGACAACCGGCGGGTTTTTACATTTCATGCGCTCCGCAGCGTCCTCGCTGGTAAGCATGACGGCATCCACCTGCTTTGCCAACGCTTTATTCGTTATGCCGGGGTAGGCGTTCTGTTCATGTATGGCGGTCGGAAGCTTCGCTTTTGCCGCTGCGCGTACAACCGGTCCGCTGACATAGCCGCCAAAGCCCACGACTATATCGGGCTTAATTTCGCGCAAAAGGCGATTGACCTGCCCGGTGGCAGTGAGTAATTTTTTTACGGTGCCGAGGTTACGGGCAATGCTTTTCGGGCTGAAGCTGCGCTGGAAGCCGCTGATATCAATCGTATGGAAAGCGAAGCCCGCCTGCGGCACAAGCTTGGCTTCCAGGCGGTCTGCGGTTCCGACAAAGTGTATGCTGCAGTCGGGGTGCAGATATTTTATAAGCCCGGCGACCGAAAGCGCCGGGTTGATGTGTCCCGCCGTGCCGCCCGCGGCAAATAAAATGGTTTTGTTGTCGAGCATAAACGCACCTTCAAACTTGCTTATTTTGTAACCCAGTAGCGGTCACTGCCTATACTATGTCTCCTATCGCTTAATCTCCCTGCTCACCCTGCTGACAGCCAGCACAACCCCCATTTCAGCAAGCAGCATCATCAGCGCGGT
>JAVBSB010000092.1:0-3971 GCA_031547365.1 Oscillospiraceae bacterium
AGCATTGCGTTGTTCGTCAGCTGCAGCAAACCCTCCGGTCCGCCCGCTGCCTTTGTGATCGCTTCGCACTGCCGAGAGGTACGTTGGTCGTTCCATAAAATTGCGGGGCGCAGCACTTCATTTTGCGCATCCAGCGCCACCATACCGTGCATTTGACCGGACAGCCCCAGCGCAGACACGCGCGAAGCATCTATTTTTTGCGTCAGCCGCCGCAGAACCGCGCGCGCTCCGCGCCACCAGTCCGCAGGGTCTTGCTCGCTCCAGCCCGGCTGCGGCGATGCGCAGGGATATTCCTCTGACTCGCTGACCAGCAGCCGAGCACGGTCGTCGATCGCAATCGCTTTGCAGCTGGAGGTGCCTATATCAAGACCAATAAAAATAGGGTTGCGGGACATGATACGCTCCTTTCAGGCAATGGCATGAAAAACAAGAATGTCACCGCCGTTTACGAATTACGAAAACATGACGCAGTTCATCACATGCTCCAAGTATTCCTGGCGACCGCTGGAGGTCTGCACATCGCCCTGCTCAAGCGCGAAGGCTTCCAGCGTTGCAATGTCCGCTTTTCCCTGTATAATTTTTAGACCGAGCCCACTTTCATAGCCCGCATAGCGCGCGCGGACGAATGCGTCAAGGCGACCGTCTGTCTGGATTTTCGCTGCCATACGCAGACCGAGCGCAAAGGCATCCATGCCTGCAATATATGCTTGGAACAAGTCCTCAAAGCTGTTGGAGGGGCGGCGAATTTTTGCGTCGAAGTTCAGACCGCCGGTGGTAAATCCGCCCGCTTGCAGGACTTCAAGCATGGCAAGCGTCGCGTCGTAGACGTTCGTCGGGAATTGGTCGGTGTCCCAGCCGAGCAGCGGGTCGCCGATGTTGGCGTCGATGGAGCCAAAAAAGCCCTCCTCGCGGGCAACACGCAGCTCATGCTGAAAGGTATGACCTGCCAACGTTGCGTGGTTCGCCTCAATGTTCATACGGAAATCGCCGTCCAAGCCATATTTGCGCAGGAATGAAATAGCGGTTGCGGCGTCGTAGTCATACTGGTGCTTCATGGGCTCCTTGGGTTTGGGTTCAATGTAGAACGGACCGGTGAAGCCGATGGAGCGCGCGTAGTCCCGCGCCAGGGTGAACAAGCGCGCGATGTTATCCTGCTCTAAAGCGTAATTCGTGTTGAGCAAAGTCTCATAGCCCTCGCGCCCGCCCCAGAAAACAAAGCCCTGCCCGCCGAGCTTTACGGTGAGTTCAAGGGCTTTTTTTACCTGCGCAGCAGCAAATGCAAAGACCTCGGGCGAGCAGCTGCTGGCGGCACCGTTCTGATAGCGCGGATTGCTGAAGAGGTTTGCGGTGCCCCACAACGGTTTGATGCCTGTTGCGTTTTGCAGCGTAAGCAGCCTGTCGCTGATGCAGTCCAGGCGGGCGTTGGTTTCTTTCAGGTTGTCAGCTTCGGGGGCAATGTCGCGGTCATGAAAGCAGTAATACTCCAGCCCAAGCTTTTGCATCAGCTCAAACGCGGCTTCTGCTTTTGCTAAGGCAATTTGCATGGAACCGCTTTGACCATAACCCTTGCGCAGCGTACCCACGCCAAACATATCCGCGCCTTCGGCACACATTGTGTGCCAGTAACTCATAGCAAAGCGCAAATGATCCTTCATTTTTTTTCCAAGCAGTTCTTCCTCCGCATTGTAAAAGCTGAACACCAGCGGCTTTTTACTGCCGGGTTCGTATGCGATCGCCGGGATATTGGGATAAAACGCAGACATAACGACTCTCCTTAATAAAGAAATTAGCCTAATATAAATTTTTTGATTTGATTGGACGGCGCTTGCGGGTTTAGTTCCAGCACGCGCGCGGCAATGGAATCATATGCCGCCTGCGGATCCAGCTGCGCGGTCTGTACGAAGACCTCCTCCGACCAGAATTGTTCGGTTAAACAATAGACATCCGACGACCAGCCATATGGCTCGCCCGCTTTGCTAATTTTTTGCGCATAACCGCTAATTGTGACGAACAGCCCCATTTGCAGATCGGCAAGCGCTTTTTCAAAGGTCTTTTTATCCGCCGCAAAACCCGCTGCAATACGCAATTCATGCACGGGCATCGGTCCGTTTTCATACAGGACGTCATGCACCTGCTTAGAAGCATAGCTGTGCTTTCCGTCGTTGTAATCATCCAAAAACGTACGGTTTTTGCGTCTCACAGCAAGAAAATAGGGGTACCATTCGCGCGTAATGTAAGCGGCCTTGCGTTGTATCATCTTTGCATAAGTGATGTCACTGAAATGATCCAATACGCGTGCGCGCCAATAACAGGGGTCATGGTCGGGAGCGTCGCTGAACCACCGTACACCATTTACGGGAGGATCGCCATACCCGCAGGGAATGATGGTCGCAAGGGATGTACGCGGTCCGCCAAACTGTGTAAAACCCACGCGGCGCAGCTCTGCGATGAATTCGTCAAAATTGCTTACAAACATCTTTCACCCTCCGCACATGATTTGCTTCTTCATTTTATCATACCCTTGAAAATTATGCAAGGGCTGTGCGGAATCTTGTAAAATGTCGAAAGAAAGGTGTGCTACAGCGCTTGACTAGAGAGTGTTTTTTGGTTATAATATTGATATACTATTTTTATAATGGGTGAATTTGTACTATCGTTAAATTTGCTTGGACGCACGCTTGAAAGGGATGATGCTTTGAATCAAAAAAAGGTAGTGCCGGCTGTAATCATAGGCATGATCGCCGTCATCACGCTCATCCTTGCGCTCGTCTTGCCCGGCAGCACAATCAAGGTCCAAGCTGTAAACAGAGTCGGTATATCCGGCAAATGCGACTTGGAGCCGAAGGATTTCGTTTTTGTACAAGAGGGGGTCAATGTCAGCTTTCGAAAAGCAATAGACATCAACAAGCACGGCACGCAGAATGTGCGCCTGTCTCTCAGCGACGACGAAGGTCATAAGGGTCATGTCACCGCGAAGCTGCAGCTGCTTCGGCTGCGCGAGCTTAAGTTTGAGCTGGGCGAAGCGCCGACTTTGCTGACCCCGCAGGATCTTTTGATTGATAAAGCAAGCAGTATTACGCTTTCATTTGCCGAAACGGCGCCGCAGTTAAATGCGCTGGGAGAGTATCCGGTCACATTAAGCGTGGACAAGCAATTGATTCAATTGACTCTTAAAGTGGTAGATACCACC
Source organism: Oscillospiraceae bacterium (assembly GCA_031547365.1). Classification (GTDB taxonomy): domain Bacteria; phylum Bacillota; class Clostridia; order Oscillospirales; family Acutalibacteraceae; genus WRMQ01. The sequence continues at coordinate 3,191 of JAVBSB010000092.1, forward strand.
CCGCCCGCCGCAACCGCGAACAACCGCGAAAGCACGCCCGGGCTGACACTGAAGCCAGAGGATTTTGTATCGAATATCAGCGACCGATCAAAAGTGACGCTAAAGTTTGCCAAGGAACCGGATTATTTTAAAAAAGGCACACAGGATGTCATTATCATCATTACGGACGAGGGCGGTAACAAAAGCGAAATCAAAGCCTCCTTAAAAATTTCCGGCGACTCCACGGTTCCAATCATCACCGGCGCAAAGGACATCTCCGTGGGCTGCTATAGCGCTGTTGCTTACAATCAGGGCGTGAAAGCCTTTGATACAGCCGGAAAAGAGCTGCAATTTACTGTGGATAGCTCAAACGTCAATACAGATATCCCCGGTGAATATTTTGCGGTCTATAAAGCGGTGGATGCTACAGGGCAGGAAACCACCGTACGCATTAAAGTAACGGTAATGACCGTTGAAAAAGAAAAGGTTGATGAATTGGCTGATCCGATACTCGAAGAAATCATCAGCGAAGATATGACCGACACCCAAAAAGCCAGGGCGATTCATACCTGGGTGCTCAACAGCATCAGCTACAGCAACGACAGCGAAAAAATCGATGTGCTTGACGGCGCTTATAACGGGCTAAAATTACGCAGCGGCGATTGCTACACGTATTATGCGCTGTCAAAATACCTGCTGGAGCGTGTGGGCATTACAAATGTTGTTGATATGGTGCGCGCTCCGGGTTCAGAAATGAAACACTACTGGCTTTTACTCGACCTCGGTGACGGCTGGCGCTACT